>DATBBD010000528.1:0-14073 GCA_036271175.1 Polyangiaceae bacterium
AGCTCGCGATCGAAGCGCCGCTCTTTGCCGCCGAGCTCGTGGACGACGAGCGACGCGCCGCGAAGGACGAGGGCGCGCGGCCCGGACGTCGCGATGACGTGATCGCCGGCCTGCAGGTGCTCGAGCTCGCGTCGATCCAGGTCGAGCAGGACCGCGTCGGTTCCCGGATGCATGGGAACGACGCGCGGCAACTCGGCGAACGTCGAATCCCCGCCGCCCACGGTGAGCTCGACGCCGAGCGGCAACACTTTCCCCTCGGCGACCAAATCGACGTCGGTGCGATATTTCTTCTTCGACGCGCACGTGATCACGAGGAGGTGCCGCACCGGGTCGCCGTGGACGAGGCGCGACTCGCACGTCTTTTTCGCGACCGTTGCGTGGATGCCGCCCGGTTTCACGACGGTGAGCGTTTCGTCGGGGTCGCGCACGAGCCACGCGCCGTCGAGGGGCATGACGAGTCCCGGCGCGTCGACGGCGCCGCCCGCGCCGTCCGTGCGCACGATGCGCGTCAGCGGTTCGCCGCGCGGATGGGCAGGCAAGCGATAGCGCGGCACGGGACCGACGCAGCGTAAGTTCGGCCCTTTCGCTTCGGCGACGGGCCACTCGAGACGTCGACCGTCGTTCGCGTCGCCGGTCATGACGCGGAAAATCACCCAAGCTCCGGTCACGTCGAAATCCGCGCGCCAGAGGAGCCCAGGGCCCGGATCGAGCGCCGTTTCCGTCCCCGTCGCGAGCTCGCGCACGACGACGCTCGACGTTTCGTCGCGGAGCCGGAGATAGAGCATCCGTTTTCCGGTCGGATCGAACGCGACGGCGCGCGGGTGCACGAACGGGCTCTCGTCGTCGCGGACGTCGGCGCCCAGTGCGGACAAGTCCGTGTCCATGTGGGTGGTCGTATCGATGAGACGGAGCTTGCCGTCGCGAACGAGCGCGACGTACCTGCCCGTCGGATCGCTTCCGCCGAACGCGTCGATTTTCGTGCCTACCACGGGCGCGTCGATGAAATAGCCGTCGAGACGATCGCCGCCGAGCTCGCCCTGCGCGCCGACCGTCACCGTGGTTTTGCCGTCGCCGTTCGTGTCGGTGCGGGCCTGGCAAATCGCGACCCAGCGGCGATCGGGCGCCGCCGCGATGAGCGTCAGCGGATCGGCCGAGCCGAACGTCGCAGAGAGCGGAATGACGCTGCGCGGCGTGTGCTCGGCGTTCGTCGGCGACGTCATCGCGACGAGCGGCGCGAGGGGAAGGGCCGGCGCGATCGGCAATCTCGTTCCCGTCGCTCCCCGCGGTTCTCCGGGCGACGGCCGCACGGAAAGGCTCGGTAGCGGCGCGACGGCCGGCGCCGGGTGCACTCCGCAGCCGGTAAGCACGGTCACGAACGCGAGCGCGCACGCGAATGCGAGGGCGATGCTGCGACGAGACCGCGACACTCGGTCGTTACTATATCGCTTCGAAAGGGCGGGGTCCGAACGCCTTGCTCGCCCGCTTCGGGCATGTGACCCTCCCTCGGTGGTGCGGAGCTCATCCTTGCTCGTTCTCGCGTTTGCGCTCGGTTCGACCGCCTGTGTGGATACCAGTCCGGACCGCGTGAAGCTTACGGCCGAAGTAACCGGCGCGACGCTCACGGTGGCGGCTGGATCCCTCGTCACGGCGCTTTCCGGGGGCTTCGCGCTCGATCTCGCGCTCGGCGACCTCGCGTCGCACGATTCGGCCGTAGCCACCGCGCCGAGCATCGACCTCGTCGCGGCGAGTACCAACGCGACGCTCCGCGTCCTCGACGCCACCCCGTCCGGCGATGGGTTCCCTCTGACGTTGAAGCCCGGCGACCATCCGTCGCTCGCGTTCACGTTGAGCGACCAGAACACGCTGTCGATGAGTGACGAGGCGGCGGCTTGTGCGGGCCCCGTGCGCATTTCGGTCGACGTCGTCGATGCCGCCAACGGCGACGAACCGACACTCGCGACGAGCGGTGACGTCTCCATTTCCGGGTGCCCCTGATTTTTTCTCGAAGCGGGGGATGAGTGGCGAAGTGAGTACGTACAGGCGAGAGCAAACCGAGGGAAACAGCTAGATGAGCGCAGTAGTCGTTAAAATCGCATATCACGACGGCCGCACCGAAGAGCGCTCGCTCGCGGTGGGCGCGTACCAAATTGGCCGCGACATGGGCGACATCGTCCTCGGCGACGTCAATTCGTCGGCGCGTCACGCCATGCTCGAGGTGCAGCCGAGTCGCGTGGTCGTCACCGACACCGGGTCGACCAACGGTACTTATGATCCGCAGGGGCGCCGATTGACCGCGCCGTACGTGATGCAGCTCAATCAGCCGGTTCGACTCGGCAGCAGCTCCATCACGTTGGTGAAAGCCGTGCCGATGGCCGGCGGCACCCAGGTGATGGCCGAAGTCCCGGGTCCGCTTCCCGGCGCGCATCCCGTCGCGGCGACACCGAATTACGCGGTCGCGCCCGTGGTTCCGCAGACGCCGTACGCGGCGGGTGTTCCCGGCGTGCCGCCGTACGTGCCCCCGCCCGCAGCTCCGGGTGCGTGGGGCCCGCCGCCGCCCGCCGCGGCGCCGCCCGGTGCAGCGCCGTCCGCGTCGTGGGGTGCGCCGCCCGGCGGTGCGCCACCGCCGACGTCTCCTTGGGGTGCGGGGTCCGCGGGTGCGCCGCCGCCCGCTGCGCCGACCGCGCCGTCCGCGTCGTGGGGCACGCCGCAATCGGGTGTGCAGGGTTTCAGTTTGACCGGCACTCCCGGTGTTCCCCTTCCGACCATGGACCTTGCCGTTTGGGGCACCCGCGCGATCGGGTACCTCATCGACGGCTTGCTGGTCGGCGGCGCGATGACCGTGCTCTTGGTCGGCTACACCGCGATCTCGGCGGCGTTCGGCGGCCTCCTCGGCGCTGCCGATCCGAGCGGTGGGGCCGCGAGCGCGTTCATGGGGACCTGGTGCATCATGCTCCTTGCCTTTCCGGTCGCCATGCTCGGCGTCGGCATCTGGGACCGCGTTTACCTCGTCAGCAAGCGCGGGTTCTCCATCGGCCAGGGCGTCGTGAAGATCAAGGTCGTCGACGTGAACGGCGCGCTGTTGCCGCAAACGACCGCGCTCATCCGGCTCCTGGCGCAAATTGGTCTTTCGATGGTGCCCCTCGGCGGCTTCCTCGATCTGCTCTGGCCGCTCTGGGATCCGCGTCGTCAAACGCTCCACGACAAGGCCGTCAATTGTTTCGTCATCAACAACCCCGGCGGTCGGTGAGGGGCCCTCACCGATGACCGAACGCGGCGCTGCGCCGCTCGCGCTCGGCGCTGCGGTGATCGTCCAGCTTTCGGCGCTCCGGCTTTGTCTCGACGCGACGCCGTCGCGGGCTTTTTTTCTGGGGCATCCCCTCGACGTGCGGTGCTTCGTGTTCGCGGCGTTCGGCGTGCCTTGTCCGATGTGCGGGGTCACGCGCGGCGTCGCGCTCGCGCTCCACGGCTCCGTCGCCGACGCGTTCCGCGTCTTCCCGGCGGCGCCGATCGCCGTCGGCGGCCTCGTCGTGTTCGGCGTATCGCTGTTGCTCCTCGGCGTGGCCGAGCAACGCGGTCGTCGCGCGCTTTCGGAAATGGTCACGCGGTGGCTCCGCGCGAGCACGGTCGCGAGCGCCGCAGCGACGACCCTGGTCTGGCTCGCGCACTGGGTGTCGGTCGTCGTCTGAGGCTGCGAGCTTCGACGTTACAGAAGAGAGAAGGGGGGGCGCTCTCGTCGGCGAAGTTCGGCAAAGACTCTGGCGCGAGCGCCGGGCGTCAGCGACGCTGGACGAAATAGAAGAAGTCGCGCGTCGACGGGCGCGCGACGTAGCTGTCCGATTGGTGCTCCATTTTCGGAATCAACGACGACGAGATCCGCGTCGTTCCCGCGGCGTCGCGCTCGAACGCGAGAAACCGCGTCCAGTACCAGTTGATGTCGAACTCCGCCGCGGCGACGGCGCCCGCGGCGCGCATGCCCTCGGCGAGCCACCGCGGGTCGGCTTCTTCGCCGATGCCGTAAAAGAGCACTTTGCCGGACGCGTCGATGCCGACGGCCGAGCGGCGACGCGTGTGCAGATCGCTCGCGTGCCCCGCCCACCGCTTGTCGTTTCCGCGCAGCAGATCGGCGTGCAGGGTGCCCCCTAACAAAAGACACGCCGGCGTCTGCCGGAGGCTCTCGGTGTGCTCGTCGAGGGGCGCGAGCGCTGCCCAAGGGCCGAGGCGGACCGAGCCGTCGTCGCCGACGACGAGCGTGCAAGCGTCGGGTCGCGGCGGCACGATCACGTCGTGGTTCGCGATCATGCCAAAGTGCCCGTGCTTGGGTTGAAAGCCGCCGTTCATCATGGCGACCAAGCCGTCGAGATCCGCGTGCGCGACGAGGCCGGCGTCGGCGCTCGGCGTCCGCTTGGCCCACAGCAGATCGTCGGTGCCGGGCACGAACCGGATCCGAAGCCGTTCAAGATCGACCGCGGCGACGGTCACCGTGACCCATTTGCTGTCGGGATGCGGATGAACGACGGCGCGCGCGACGAGCGGCGCCGACGCGCCGCCCGCCGACGCGACGAACGGCGTCCAATCGCCGTCGCCCAGCGCCGCGCTTTTTTTCGACGGGGGAGCGAAATCCGGGGGCGGAAATGACGCGGAGCCGTTCGGGGGCGCGGCGGGCGAGCTCTCGCCGTGCGAAGCCGCATCGACCGAGTGTGACTCGCCAGCGTTCGCCGTCTCGAGCTGCGTCGTCGGGTTCGCGCCGGGGTTCGGCGCGCTGCTCCGTTCTCGATTCGTCGCTTCGAGCGATCGCGCCGGCGCTGCCGTCGGTTCAGCCGTCTCGCTTCCGCGCGACGCGCAACCCGCGACAAGACCGAGCACGACCGCGGAGGACCATCGACGAAGGGTCATCGACGCTCGCGAATCTAGTCGAGCACGGCGCCGCTCACGCGAAATTCGACGTCAAATCGAGTGGCGCCCCGGCCCGCGCTCCGCTTTGATGGGATGAAGGATCGAAAACAGGTCATGGAAAAACTCGAAGGTGCGGTCGCGATCGTGACCGGTGGTGCGAGCGGCATCGGTTTCGCACTCGCCGAACGATTCGCGATCGAAAAGATGAAGGTCGTCATCGCGGACATCGAAGACCGCGCGCTCGAAGAGGCGGTCGCGAAACTCCGCGCCACGACCCCCGACGTGATCGGCGTGAAGACGGACGTCGCGGACGAGGCCGCCGTCGAACGGCTGGCGGACGAAACCGTGAAGCGCTTCGGCAAGGTCAACGTGCTCTGCAACAACGCCGGCGTGCAGCGCTCGGCCGCGACGTGGCAGCTCTCGGCTCGCGAATGGAAATGGCTGCTCGACGTCAACTTGACGGGCGTCGCGAACGGCGTTCGCGCGTTCGTTCCGCGGATGCTCGCGCAAGGCGATCCGTGCCACGTGGTGAACACGGCGTCGTTCGGCGGCCTGGTGACCGCGCCGTTCATGAGCGCGTACACCGCGACGAAATACGCGGTCGTCGCGATCTCCGAGACCATGCGCGCCGAGCTCCACGGCACGAACGTCGGCGTGTCGGTGCTCTGTCCCGCCTTCGTGAAGACGCGGCTCGGCGACGCCGAACGCAATCGCCCCGCCGAGCTCGACGCCGGGTTGAGCGCCGAGGACGTCGAGGTCCGGCGAAGTATCGGAAAAGGCGCTTCGGCCCTCGTCGAAGGCGGCGTGTCCACCGACGTGGTCGTGAAATGCGTGCTCGACGCACTCCACCGAAATCGCCTCTACATCATCACGCATCCCGAGCAGATCGGCGCCTTCAAGAAGCGGTCCGACGCCATCTTGCGCGCTGCGGCCGACGCAGAAGCGCTGCTCGCCGATCCGACGCGCTGAGACGAGCGCGCTCAGAATTTCATCGTCAGAGCCGCTCCTTCGAGGGGCGGCTGCGCGGCGAGGCGATAGCCAGGTACGGCTTCGAGCGACGCAGTGCGGAGCGGCGTCAGCTCGAGATGAATGCGGTCGTGTTGCCATGCGAGCACCGAGCCGGTGATCGCCGACGCGACGACGACGAGGATGCCGCCGGCGAGGAGCGGCCCGTCCACGTCGGTTTGGTCGTAACAGCCGCCCGGATCGCAGACCGTGTTTCGGTCGGCCGAGGCGAAAATCATGATCGTGCCGGCGATGATGCCGCCGATCCCGATGATTGCGCCCGCGACGCGGAGCCCGCTGCGATCGACGTACGTGGCGTCGATGCGCGTCGGACTGGAGAGGTAAACCGGCGCGCGCGCGGGGACGACCTTGCCGTCCTTCTCGAGCGCGAAATCGTATTCACCGGGGGCAAACCGAACGGCGCACGGGCCGCTGCAGATCGGCGCGTACGACGGCGCGTAGCCGCGCCCGTAGTACCAGCCGTACCAACCGCGGTGAAACCGCTCCACCGGCGCGAGACCGTTCATCATGAGGAGCGTCACCGACGGATCACGCGGGACGTACTCGACGCCGAACGCGCCGGCTTCGGGCGGCGACGGCGGGGGATGGAATCGTGCGTGGCCAGGGCCCGTCTGGGTGACGACCGGTGGCGACGCTTGCGATGGCGGCGGGGGCAACGTCGTTGCGTTCGGCGGCGGAGGCGGCGGACTCGTCGGTGGCGGCGGAGGCGCGCCTTGAGCGAACGCCGATTCCGCGGCGAGCGTGACGATCGAAACCAGAGACGAAATGCGAATCGTCGGCCTTCGAAACATGCAGGTCTCCCACGCTCAACATGCCGCCCTGAGATTTGGTGTCAAGCCAAGTCGCAGACGGCGCCGTCCTATCGACGAGCGATGCGCCGAGTCGATGCAAAATCGCCACTCGTCCCAGTCCACCCGCGTCGAACCTCCCCGTTCGGACGATGTAGGAACCTTCACGTTCATCGACACTCCGCCAGATCGCCCCATGCCGCCGCGGACGGATCAGAGAAAGAAGAACCGCAAAGACGCAGAGGCAAACCGCCGAGCGCAGAATTTAGGGAACGAAGCGCCGAACGTCGGCGCGTGCGAGCGACGAGAGCGCCGCGGACGGATCAGAGAGAAAAACCGCAGAGACGCAGAGGACGCAGAGGCAAACCGCCGAGCGCAGAATTTAGGGAACGAAGCGCCGAGCGTCGGCGAGGCGAGGCGACGAGAGCGGCACGGACGGATCAGAGAGAAAAACCGCAGAGACGCAGAGGACGCAGAGGCAAACCGCCGAGCGCAGAATTTAGGGAACGAAGCGTCGAACGTCGGCGAGGCGAGGCGACGAGGGCGCCGCGGACGGATCAGGGTCCGATGTCCGTCCGCTCAGTACGCCCTAAATTTCTGCTCTTCTCTTGGCGGTTCTCTCTTCTGATCTCTCTCTTCTGATCTCTGCGTCTCTGCGGTTCAAATTCCGAAGTCCGCTCGGCGCCGGACGATTGCCGGCTCGGTCGCGCTGCGTCTTTGCGGTTCCAATTCCGAAGCCGCCCTCCGCGCCCGATCTTCGTTCGCTGAGTACGCCCCTAAATCTGCTCTGCGCTCTTGGCGTCTCTGCGGTTCGATTCGGAACTGCTCAGCGCGCGGACGGTTCTTCGTAGACGCCGTGCTTCACGAGGAAGCGGCCTTCCTGGAACTCTTCGGGCGACAATTCGCGCACGCCTTCGTCGGACATTTCGATGACTCGCGACGCGACGCGCTCGACCATGTTGCGGTCGTGGGTGACGAAGAGCGCGGTGCCTTCGTAAACTTTGAGCGCCTCGGTGAGCGAGCGAATCGACTCGAGGTCGAGATGGTTCGTCGGTTCGTCGAGCAAGAGCACGTTGGGCTGCGCGAGCATGACGCGCGCTAGCAAGAGCCGAACCGTCTCGCCGCCGGACAGCACCTTGGTCGGCTTCAGCGGTTCGTCTTTCTTGAACAGGAGCCGTCCGAAGAGCGCGCGGAGGCTCTCTTCGTCGACCTTGGTCATGAACTTCGCGAGCCAGTCGCGCGCCGTTTCGTCGGAAGGCGAGATCACCTCGAAATGTTCCTGAGGCATGTACCCGACGCGCGTCTCGTAGCCCCAATCGATTTGCCCGGCGTCCGATTTCAGGTCGCCGTTGAGAAGATGCATCAGCGTCGTTTTGCCGATCCCGTTCTGGCCGACGACGGCGATTTTATCGCCGCGCGCGACGCTCAGGTTGAAGCCCTTGCAAATGACCCTGTCGTCGAAGCTCTTCGACAGGTTCACGATGCTGAGGACGTTCTTGCCGCTCGGGCGCGCCTGCTCGAATCGGATGAAGGGACGCTCGATGTTCGACCGCTTGAGGTCGCTCATCGCCTTCTTCTCTCGCTCGACCTGCTTTTCGCGCGACTTCACCTGGCTCGCGCGCGAGCCGGCGCGGAACCGCTGCACGAACTCCTGCAACGCTTCCACCTTCTTCTGCCGGGCGGCGTTGGCGAGCTCGAGCGATCCGCGCGCTTCGGCCTTCGCCGAGACCATGTCGTCGTAGTTGCCGGGGTAAACGATGATGGTTTCGAAATCGACGTCGGCGATCTTCGTCGCGACCTCGTTCAAAAAGTGGCGATCGTGGCTGATGACGATGAGCGCGCCTTCGTAGGCCATCAAAAAGCTCTCGAGCCAACGAATGCTGCCGATGTCGAGCCCGTTCGTCGGCTCGTCGAGCAGGAGCGACGCGGGATTCCCGAACAGCGCTTGCGCGAGGAGGACGCGCACGCGGTCGCCGCCCTTCAACACGTCGAGCTTCTGTTCGTGAAGCTTGTCGGGAACGCCGAGGCCTTCGAGGAGCACCGCGGCTTCGGCGTCGGCGGTGTAACCGTTCTCTTCGGCGATCACGAGCTCGAGCTCGCCGAGGCGCATGCCGTCTTCGTCGCTGAGGTCGTCGCCCTTGGCGAGCAGCGCTTCCTTCTCTTCGATCGCCGCCCAGAGCGCCGGGTTTCCCATGCGCACGACGTCGAGGATCCGGTGCTCCGCGTAGAGCGCTTGATCTTGCTTCAAGATGCCGAGACGGCCGCGCACGTTCACCGACCCGCCCACCGGCTCGACGTCGCTCGACAGGATCTTCATGAACGTCGATTTGCCGGAGCCGTTCGGTCCGGTAAGTCCGTAGCGCTCACCGGCGTTGAACGTCACCGTCACGCCGTCGAAGAGGACTTTGCCTCCGAAGTTCATCGAGATCTCTGTTGCGGTGATCATCGTCAGGCCTCTTCAGGTGGTTCGAACTCGACGCGGGCTTCGAGAGCCATGGCGCGCTCTCTTCCGCGTTGCCTTCTCGTCGATCGGGTTCCACGCGCCGCGTGGCGTCGCCCGTTTTTCGCGTCAGGCCGAGTTCGCGCGGGAAGCTAGCAGAAACCGCCGTCGATGCTCGCCGAGACGCGCGAACCGGGCAAATTTGTCGTTTAGATTTGGGTGCTTACAGCGGCGAGCTGCGCCTCTGTGGGGGCGCGCCAGGCCGTCTCCGGCGGCGTCGACGACAAGCGCAGCCGGTCACGTCATTCTGCTCATCGATCCGGTCGTCCGCTAGTCCCCGCGCCTCGTCCGGCGTCGACCAGGTTTCGCGCGCGTCACGGCCGCGATCGGCGCGTCGCATTTCCGCCGCGCTTCGGTGCGCGGCTCGAGGCATGACGTCGCGCCGTGTCGCCGGAGCGGACGCGAGCCTCGAAAAATCGACGCTCGACGGACACCCGTCGTGGCTTCCGCGCGCGGGAATTCTAGAATCGATGGGCTCGCGCGGTTTCGCACGGCGAGCCCCACCGCCCGCACGAGCGCGCCCGAGAATTTCATGGACCCATTGTCAGAGCAAAGCGCCATGGAAAAAGAGACCGCGAACGGCACGTCACGGATCATCGACGGCACGTTGCGCGTTTATTACGACGGCTACTGGATCAAAGCGTACGAGGTCCCCGCCGATACGCTGCTCGCGAAACGGCAGCTCATCGAAGCGCTGACGCGGCGTCTCTTCAACCACGTCGAGCACGGCTTGAACGTCCCGGGAAACCGGCTCGAAGAAGCGCGCGAAGTCTTCGAGTCGGAAACCGATCCCGACCGACAACGCGTGAAGGCTGCGATGCTCGCCGGTGCCCTTTTCAACCGCGCCGCCGACATTTTCAAGAAGCTCGTGGAGATTCAGTCACTCGGCGTTCAGATCCATCACGACGACGCGCTGATGCGTCAGTGCGGCGATCACCTGAAGGAGGCGCTCGACCTCGGGAAGATGGTGCTCCACCGGAGCGGCGAAGAAGGCATCGACGAGCTCTGGGGGGAGCCGTTCAAGGCGTTCCTGTTTCCCATCGAGGAGTTTTACAAGAGCCGTTACGTGAAGATCGCGCAGACCATGTGCGCGATCGACCGCATCGCCGACGTGCTCCGGAGCAATCTCGGCTCGAGCCCGATGTTCGCCGGTGTCGACCCGCTCATCGTCGACTTCGCGCACGCGGCCAAGCTGAAGAGCGAAACGCTGCGCACCGACAAAGACATCTTCGAGGTGTGGACGTCGTTCGTCGTCTTGGGTGAAAAGCTCGCCGGCTTCGAGCCCCTCCTGCCCGCCGAACCGACGCCGCTCGAACGAGAATGGGCCGCGGAAGGCGTGCGGCTCATTCGCGCCGGCAAGAAGCTCGTGTTCTACATCACGCGGGCGCGAGTCCCGATGCCCAAGAGCACGCGCGAGTTCGTGGAGCGTTGCGAGCGCTATCGCCGGCGCTGTCCGTCGATGGCTTCGGCTCCGGCGTCAGCCGCGCGCGACGCACGCAGCGTCGCCTGAGACGCGGGCCCTCGCGAAAGGCGTGAATGACGCGCGTTGCGCCGTGAAAGCGGGCGCTCCGGACCTACCGAGGTGACGCGCTTCGCCTCCGGCGGTCTTGCGCTACACTCGAGTCGTAACGGTCCGGCACCATGGCTCAGGCATTTTCCAGCGACGCGGCGATGTCGTTCTTCACGGACGGCGAAGCGCCGGCGTTGTCCGACGCGGAAGTGCTCGCGATCCGGCGCGACCTCGCTGCGTGGCGCGAAGGGCCCGTCAGGCGCTCGTACGACCAGGTGCCTCCGCGGCTCGAGCGTTTCTCGACGTGGAGCGACGTCGAAGTGCCGGACCTCGTCACGCCGGGTGATCCGGGTCCCGACTATCGTCGCGACATCGGCCTTCCCGGCGAGTACCCGTTCACGCGCGGCGTCCAGCCCACGATGTATCGCGGCAAGCTCTGGACGATGCGCATGTTCGCCGGCTTCGGAACGCCGGAGCAGACGAACGCACGCTTTCGCTACCTCGTTTCGGAAGGGCAAACGGGGCTCTCTACGGCCTTCGATTTTCCGACTTTGATGGGATACGACTCCGACTCGCCGCGTGCGCTCGGCGAAGTGGGGATGTGCGGCGTCGCGGTCGACACGCTGCGCGACATGGAAGTGCTGTTTTCCGGCATTCCCCTCGAGCGGATCACGACGTCGATGACCATCAACGGTCCGGCGATCGTGCTCTACGCGTTCTATGTCGCGCTCGCCGACGCGCGCGGCATCCCGAGGGCGACGATCGGCGGCACGACGCAAAACGACTGTTTGAAGGAGTTCATCGCCCAGCACGCGTGGCTCGTCCCGCCCGGGCCCGCGATGCGCCTGGTCACCGACACCATCGAGTTTTCGGCGCACGAAACGCCGCGCTGGAACCCGGTTTCGATCAGCGGGTATCACATTCGCGAAGCCGGAGCGACGGCGGTGCAAGAGCTCGCGTTCACGCTCGCCGACGGGCTCGCGTACGTCGAGTCGGGCATCGCGCGCGGTCTCCACGTGGACGAGTTCGCTCCGCGGCTCTCGTTCTTCTTCGACGTGCACAACGATTTTTTCGAAGAAATCGCGAAATTTCGCGCCGCTCGGCGCATGTGGGCCAGGTTCATGAAAGAGCGCTTCGGCGCGAAGAACCCGGCGAGCATGAAGCTCCGGACGCACGCCCAGACCGCAGGGGTGACCTTGACGGCGGAGCAGCCGTACAACAACGTTGCGCGCGTCGCGATCCAGGCGCTCGCCGCGGTGCTCGGCGGCACGCAATCGCTGCACACCAATTCGCTCGACGAAACCTACGCGCTTCCCACCGAGGACGCGGTGACCATCGCGCTCCGCACTCAGCAGATCATCGCGAACGAGACCGGCGTCGCGAACGTCATCGATCCGCTCGGCGGCAGCTACCACCTCGAATGGCTCACCGATCGGCTGGAGAGCGACGCGCTCGCGATCATCGCGCGCATCGACGAGATGGGCGGGATGCTCCGCGCCGTCGAAGAGGGGTTTCCGCAACGCGAGATCGCGCGGAGCTCCTACGAGCTCGAGCGACAGATCAACCGCGGCGAGCGCGTCGTGGTCGGTGTGAACCAGTTCAAGAGCGGCGGCGGAGCCGATCGCATTCCGACGTTGAAGATCGACGAAGCCGTCCAGCGGGCGCAAATCGACGCGCTCCGGCGGGTCAAAGCGGAGCGGTCCTCCGCCGACGTCGAGCGCGCGCTCGGGGCCGTGCGGCGCGCCGCGAAATCGTCCGAGAATCTCATGCCGCCGATCATCGAGGCGGCCAAGGCCTACGCCACCGAGCAAGAGGTGTGCGACGTGCTCCGCGATGTTTTCGGTACATACACCGATCCGGCGTTGTTCTGAGCAGCACGCACCGACGCTGCACGCTGCGGCGTGATGCGCTTCCTTCACTTCACGACGATTTCAGCGCTATTGGCGGCGACGTCGAGCGAAGTGACCGCGGTCATCGTGAGTGAACCGGGTTCGTCACCGGCCTCGTCGACGGCGCCGCCGCCGGTCGGGACGACGTGCTGATAGCCCGCTCCGAGCGCGACGGTCACCGTCGCGCCGGTCGGATTCACGAGCACCGCGCCGTGATCGAAGTCGCGCCGGTAAATGCCGCTGCTCGCGAGATCGTCGACGGTCGCGCCGTTCGTCGTCGGGGCGCCGAGCGCGAGCGACCACTCCGGGTACCACTCGAGCGGCCCCGCGGCGAAGTACTCGAGATAGCTCCGGTCGCTCTTCACGAGGAGATAATTGCCGAAATAGTAGAGCCGCGTCGCGACGTCGGTCGGCGCGCTCAGGTAGTTCTGCAAGATGAGGATCTTGTGCTGCGCCGCGAGCGCGAGGAGCTCGTTCGTCGACGCTTTCCAGTCGCTCGTCGCGAAGCTCGGCGAGGCGAACCCTTCGACGAAAGCGCCGTGCGTGAGGCCGTAGTTCGTCGTGTCCCAGCCCGTCACGAACGCGCTGGTGTTCGGAATGAGGGGAATGCCTTTCTTCGCGAGGGCCGCGTCGAGCGCATTCATCCACGTCTGCCAGGCGTCGATGAACGTGCGATTGCCGAGCTCGGGGAGCGCGTTGTCCTTCGCACCGGTTCCGGCGAGCGGGGCATCTTCTGCGCCGACCTCGGCTTGCAAGAGCGCGGGCGAGGCTGAATCGAAGAAAATGCCGTCGTAGTCGCCGGCGTCGACCTGGCTCTCGAGCGAGCTCGTCCAGTACGCGGCGAAGTCGCCGTTCGACAGATTCATGAGCAGCTTGCCGTCCGCGGTGCTCGCGAGTCGCTGGTTCGACGCGTCGTGAAGGAACCAGTCTTCGTGCGTGGTCACGGTCGGGTAGTCGTTGCCCCACGTTTTACCGTCGATGATGAAGTCCACGGCGGGCGCCGATTGCCACATCGACAGGTGATAGTGCAGCACCAGGAAATTCGGCGAGAGCGCGCGAAGCGGCTCGGACTGCGCGAGCGTCTGCTTCTCGGTGCCGACGAAATGAGTGACGACGAAGTGTTGCTGTGCGGCCGTCAGGTTCGGCAATTGATCGGTGAGGATCGAAATGCTCGACGTCGTGTCCGGAAAGGGTCGCCGCGTTGCGATCCCGCCGTCGTTGCTTGCGCCGCCCGCCCCCGCACTGGAACCACCACCGTTGCTCGAGGTCGCGCCGCCATTCGCCGCGCCGCTCGCGCCGCCGTTCGTCGTCCCGCCGACGGCTCCGCCGCCGAGGGAGCCCCCAGAACCCGTGATGCCTCCGCTATTCTCCGATGCTCCGGCGCCGCCGCTGTTCGACGCACTCGCGCCTGCGCCGCTTGCCCCGCTGCTGGTCGATGCGCCTGCGCCGCTTGCGCCGCCGTTCGTC
>DATBBD010000529.1:0-3140 GCA_036271175.1 Polyangiaceae bacterium
AAGGTTCGTCGTTTTGCCGCAGAGACCAGGCCCGTAATAAACGATCTTGCAGTTGATCTCGCGAGCCATGTAATTGATGAAGCTCATCGGCTGACCTGCTCAATCGTTGAAGAGGTTGTCGATGTCTTCATCGGTGATCTCGGCAAACGGAGAGTCACCGCCCGGCTCCTGGACCTTCGAAAGCAGCGCCTCGAAGATGCGGTTCAGTTCTTCGCTCGCCTTGCGCACGCGGAGGCGGACCAAACCGAGGCTCGACTTCGAGTCGAAGATGACCACGAGAATGACCCGGTTGCCGACGAGCTGAATGTGGATGTTGGCGTTCTCGCCCTCGTGAAACTGCGTCGCGAATTCGTTCTCTCGAAGCAGCTTCGCGATGCCTCCCGTCGCGGCGATGTTGCCGGCGGTCAGCGACGCGAGCGACGTGGTGTCGATGTTGTCGACCTCTCCACTCGCGGCGATCAGCTGGCCGTTTTTGTCGACGATGAAGACTACCCTGGCGTTCGCCTCCTTCACCAAGCGGTCCACGACCACTTGGATCTGGTTGAACTCCTCTTCGTACATCACCATCTGCGGATTCATGCGGGCCTCCGCGCGCCTGCCCGAACCCCTTGCACCGGCGTGCACCGTCGAGGAGCGGGCGAGCCCGTAGACAGCGCGTTGCGAAGCTCCCCGGTGAGCGTTCGATACGTGCGTCGTGAGCTAGGCATGGCGCGCAAACAAAGAGTCAGATTACTCGTGAGATTCCGAGCTCGATACGTGAACACCCCTTCTATCTGAGTGGAACCTTGCCAGCAAGGCGCTCGCAGGCGCCGAAAGGCGCACCAGATGGGACCGAGGGGGCACCCGCTCCTACCTTTCGACCGTGCCGACCGCGTCCCACCATCCCGATGGTCGAGTCGGAAGCGCGGATTTTCGGCGGCCTTGCGTGCGGGCTCGGCTGATCTGGCGGAATCCCCGCCGCCACCCGCGCGTTTCGAGCCCGTTCTTGTACACTACGCGCCCCGACATGAGCATGATCCCACGCGACAAGAGGCTGTTTCTCGCCGTTGTCGCAATCGTCGCGTGCACCGTTACGTCATCCGTCGGATCCGACGCTTCCACCGCGGTGTTTCACCCCGATCTGGTGGAAGCCACCGGGAAGCTCGACAAGGCCCGTGGTCCGGAGCTGTATTCGGCCCTGCGCGAAGTGTGGGACACGTGGGATCGCGCCGACCCGGCGCAGGTCGAAGACGTTCTCGTGCGTGCCGAAGCCGATGCGCGGCTCGGCCCCGGCCCGCGTGGGTACGCCGGTCTGCTCGCCGCCTATGCACGGCTTCGGCGGGGTGACGTCGCGGCGGCGACCGCGCGGATCCGAGCGCTCGGGTACGTCGATCACTGGCAAATCGTCGGGCCGTTCGAGAACGACGGCAAGGTCGGGCTCGAGGCCGAGTACGGGCCGGAAGCGGAATTCGCGACGGCGATCGTTCCGGGTCGCGCCTACGCCGGCAAGGATCGACCGGTTCGCTTTCGCAAAGTGCCGGATCGGTTTCCGTGGGGTTACCTCGACGCCGGAAGCCTGGTGCGACCCGAGCGCGCGGGGTGCGTGTACGCGGCGTCGTACGTGTCGTCGAAGAAAGCGCCGAAGACCGGCGAAGACATCACGCTCTGGGTCGGCACGAGCGGCGCGACCAAGGTGTTCTGGAACGGCGAACCGGTGCTCACCGACACGGCGTACCGTCACTACGACGCCGATCGACTCGCGGTCAGGGTTCACCTCGAGCCGACGATGAACAATCTGACGGTGAAAGCCTGCGGCGACGAAGCGGGCCCGGTGGTCTCCGTGCGCCTCGCCGACGCCGCGGGCCGTCCCGACGCGTCGCTCGAAGCGACGAACGAGCTCGAAGCCAGCGCGCAAGCGGCCGACACCGTGCGCGAGCTTTCGGCCAAAAAGGGCAAGCGCGTGGCGCCAACGCAACCCTTCGAAGGTCCGGTGCAGGCGTTCGATCGGCTGACGCAGGGAAAAAACAAGCGGGCCGAAGACCTGGAGGGCTACGCGCGCTATCTGGACGATACCGGCGGAGACGATCCCGCGAAGCACCTCGCCCGCGATCTCGCCGAGCGCGCCGCGGAGCTCGAGCCCACGCTGCCGCGGCTCCTGCTGGCCGCCGAGCTCGCCGAAGATCGGAACCAGCGCGCCCGCTGGATCGAGCGCGCCGAAAAGCTCGCGGGCAAAGGTCGCCCCAACAAAGATCTGCTGCTCGCCAAGGCCGCGCTCGCGAAAGAAAGCTTGAACCCGCGGGAGGCGTTCCCGCTGTACACGGACGTCCTTCGCATCGACCCCGACGACGTGACGGCGCTGCAAGGGCACATCGAGATCTACAACGACGTCGGACTCCGCCGGACGGCGCTCGCGCTCCTCGAGGGCGCTGCGGCGCGGAACCCGAGTTCGGTGCTCATCTCCAACATGTACGCCTCGGAATTGCGGGCGCTCGGCCGCGACACCGAGGCCTCCGAGATGGAGTCGCGGTACGCCGGGCTTCGCAGCGACGATCGCACGCTCTTGTCGCGACTCATCGATCTCGCCGTCGCCAGGCGCAATCGCTCCGCAGCCGAACGATGGGTCGAGCGCCTCCTCGCCGTCGAACCCGATGGTCAATGGGCGTACGGCGTCGCGGCGCGCGCGTATCGCGGTCTCGGCGAACCGGAGCGCGCGGTCGCCGCGTATCAGATGGCGCTCGAGATCGCGCCCGACGACGTGTCGACGTTGAAAGCGTTCGCGGATTTGCAGGGCGAGCTCGGCCGTCGAACGGAGCAGCTCGCGCTCCTCGGCAAGGTCCTGGAGATCGAACCGCAGAACAAGGACGTCCGCGAATACGTCGAGCACCTCGAGCCGAGCGGCTCACGCGTCGACGAGGCGTACGCGTGGGACTCGGACCGGTTTTTGAAGCTGCGGCAAGCGCCGGCGTCCGGCGAAAATCGACGGACCTTGCTCGACCTCACGGTGTCGACCGTTTTCGAAAATGGTCTCTCGAGCAAATTCCGCCAGATCGTCTTTCAGCCGCTCTCGGAAGCCGCTGCGGCGCTCGCGCGCCAGTACGCGTTTCAATACGAAGCCGACGTCGAGCGCGTCCAGCTCCGCGGCGCGCGCGTCTTCCGGAGCG
>DATBBD010000530.1:0-5256 GCA_036271175.1 Polyangiaceae bacterium
TCACGCGGTATGGGTCCCGGCTTTCGCCGGGACGACGACTTTTACTATCGAGGCCTTACTGCACAATCTCGAACAACCCGGCCGCGCCCATGCCGCCGCCGACGCACATGGTCACGACGGCCAGTTTGGCCTTGCGGCGGCGGCCTTCGATCAGGGCGTGGCCGGTGAGCCGCGCGCCGGACATGCCATAGGGATGGCCGACCGCAATGGCGCCGCCGTCGACGTTGATCTTTTCGGGATCGATGCCGAGCTTGTCGCGGCAATAGATCACCTGCACCGCAAAGGCCTCGTTCAACTCCCAGAGATCGATGTCGCCGATCTTGAGGCCATGGCGCTTGAGCAGACGCGGCACCGCGAAGACCGGGCCGATGCCCATTTCGTCGGGTTCGCAGCCCGCGACCGAGAAGCCGCGGAACGCGCCGAGCGGCGACAGTCCAAGCTGCTTCGCCTTTTCAGCGCTCATCAGGAGCGTCATCGACGCGCCGTCCGAGAACTGCGACGCATTGCCGGCCGTCACGGTGCCGCTCGCGCCGAACGCGGGAGGCAGACGCTGAAGGCCTTCGATCGTCGTGTCGGGGCGGTTGCACTCGTCTTTTTCGACGGTGACTTCGACTTCGCTACTCGTCCCGGTCGCCTTGTCCTGCTTCAGGAACTTCGTCTTGATCGGGATGATCTCGTCCTTGAAGTAGCCCGCTTCTTGCGCGCGCGCGGTGCGCTTCTGGCTCTCGAGCGAGTACTGGTCCTGCGCCTCACGCGAGACCTTGTAACGCTCGGCGACGATCTCCGCGGTCTGACCCATCGGGTAGTAGATCCCCGGCTTCTTCTCGGCGACCCAGAAGTTCGGGAGGTTCTTCATGTTCATGTCGTTCTGCAGCATCGTGATCGACTCGGTGCCGCCGGCGACGATGACGTCCGCGTCGCCGTTTGCAACCTGAGCGGCGCCCATCGCGATCGACGCGAGACCCGACGCGCAGAAGCGGCTGACGGTCACGCCGGGCACCGAGATCGGCAGCTCCGAACGGACCGCGACGATGCGTCCCAGGTTCATGCCTTGCGGGCCTTCCGGAATGCCGGTGCCGACGATGACGTCTTCGATGCTCGCGGGGTCGAGCTTGCCGTTGCGCTTGAGCAACGCCTGCACGCAGAAGGCGGCCAGATCGTCGGGGCGAGTAATGTTGAAACTGCCGCGGAACGACTTGGCAAGGCCGGTTCGGACGCTATCGATGATGACGACTTCGCGCATGGAGGGTCTCCTGTAATTGGGCTTGGGGCTGGTTTGAGTCCCCGTGCCGCTTCGAAAATGTGGCCGAATGACCGAATTCGGCGCCGCAACCTGTACCGCGACGCCCCGAGCGGCGCAACGGACGATCCGCAGCTCGAAGCTGCGCTTTTGCCTTGGCGCCCAGCGTCGCGGCCCTGGATCCATCGCGGCGGACCGAGGTGACCGAAGCGATGGACGGAGTTCTCCCCGGCACGCAACCGTACCGGGCTTGAGTATCCGCCGGGCTCAACCTGAAATCAGGCCAGCACGGGCATCGGCATGCGGATGCCGCGGAGCAGCTTCAATAGTCGGCGCATGTTCGAATGACCCTTTTTTTCCCGCCGCAAGACATTTGCGGTCGATGTAAGTGGGCTTACTACCTTAGTTTCGTCGACTTTTGCAAGTCCCAGCTGGCGCGCGGCGTCATCGCGCGCGCGCGGGTTCCGATGAACCCTGGATACAACTCAGGAAAACCGGATTGTTCGCCATGACGTCGACGACCGGCGCAGGCCCCGCGCATCACGAAACATTGTTACGTCCCGCGCCGAATGCAGGTTCGGAACGCGTTCTGGTCGTCGGCGCGGGCCCGATCGGCGCGGTGCTCGCGTCCGCGATGCTCGCCACGGGCCATCGCGTCGTCACGCTGACGACGAACACCGCGATTGCGCGCGCTCTCCGCGAGCACGGGTTTCGTCTTTCGGGGAACACGGTTCACACGCACGTCGCCGCGGGCGACGTCGTGGCCGAGCTTGCAACGGACGGCGACCCCTTCGACGTCGTGTTCCTCGCGACGCAACCGACGCAAGTCGAAGACGCGGCGCGCACGGTGCTGCCCGCGCTCGCGCTGCACGCGACCGTCGTGTGTTTACAAAACGGGCTCTGTGAAGACCGCGTCGCGCGCATCGTCGGGCGACCGCGCGTCGTCGGCGCCGTCGTCGCGTGGGGCGCGTCGATGACCGAGCCCGGCCGCTACGATCGAACGTCGCAAGGTGGCTTCACCGTCGGACCGCTCGACGGTTCCGCGAGCGCGCACGGCGCGGACCGCGTCGCAGAACTGCTCGCCGCGGTGGGCCCCGTCGCGCGCACGACGAACCTCATCGGCGCGCGGTTTTCGAAGCTGGCGATCAACTGCGCGATCTCGACGCTCGGCACCATCGGCGGCAATCGTGTCGGGGCGCTCCTCAAGTACGCCTTCGTGCGCCGGCTCGCGCTCGAGATCATGAGCGAAGCGGCGTTCGCCGCGCGGGCCGAAGGGGTGCGCCTCGAAAAAGTCGCGGGCACCATCGACCTCGACTGGCTCGCCCTCTCGCGGGACGACGCCGATCGCGGCGGGCGCGGCCGGGCCGGCCTCGTCGCGCGGCACGCCGTGCTCGTCGCGGCGGGGTTTCGCTATCGGCGGCTGCGCTCGTCGATGCTCGCCGCGATCGAGCGGGGCCGTCCGCCCGCCGTCGATTTCCTGAACGGCGAAATCGTCGAGCGCGGCGTCCGTCACGGCATTGCCACGCCCATCAACCGTGCAGCCCGCGACGTGGTGTGGCAGATCGCTCGCGGCGAACGGCAGCCGTCGCTCGCGACGCTCCGCGACTTGTTCGACACCACGCGATGACCCACGACGACCCGCCGACGACCTTGCCGAAAAGGGAGCCCCCAACCAATCGACACGCGCGCGCGACCGGGCGTCGAAGCGCATCGTGGTGGACGGCATTTATTTTGTGGGGGGCGCTCTTCGCGACGGGTTGCCACAAAGACACGGCGCTCCCCGTCCTGGCCGATGTGCCGAAGTTCGCGATGACCGATCAATCCGGCAAGGCGTTCACCAACGACACCTTGCGCGGAAAAGTCTGGGCCGCCGCGTTCGTGTTCACGCGCTGTCCGTCGGCGTGCCCGCGTGTCACGAAATCGATGCGCGGCGTTCAAAAGGACGCGGCCGCGCGTGGCGTCGCGCTCCACTTGGTGAGCTTCAGCATCGACCCCGACAACGACACGCCCGAGGTCTTGCGCGCCTACGCAACGGAGTACCAAGCCGACACGAAGACGTGGTCGTTCGTGACCGGCGACGCGGACGGCGTGCGCAAGGTGGCTGAGCAAGGCTTCAAGATCGCCGTGGACGGCACCGCCGACCCCCAGAAGCCGAGCTTCGGCATCGCGCACGGCACCGAGCTCGTGCTCGTCGACCAGAACGAGAAGATCCGCGGGTTCTACGCGAGCGCCGATCCGCAGGCGCTGACGAGCCTGATCGACGACGCCGCGCGGCTCGACGACGCCGGCTGAGCCGCCCGTTCACTCACCGCGGAATTGCCGGCGTATAGCTCAGCGGGACCGCCGACCTCTGGCAACCGGCGGCCTCGCTGCGCTATACGGCGCCCATGCTTCGGGTCCTCGTCGCGAAAGAGAAAGCGGAAGGCGAAACGCGGGTTTCGGCCACACCGGAAACCGTCAAGAACATGATCAAGGCGGGCCTCGCCGTGGTCGTGGAAGCGGGCGCGGGCGAGTCCGCGTTCGTCTCGGACAAGCAGTACCAAGACGCGGGCGCCGAGGTGTCGGCGGATGCGCGCGCGGCGTACGCCTCGGCGGACATCGTGCTCAAGGTGCGCGCGCCGGAAAAATTCGCGGCGCTCGACGAGATCGAAGCCGTCAAAGACGGCGCGGTCATCATCGGCTTTCTCGCGCCGTACAAGAACGACGACATGATCCGTCGCTTCGCCGCGAAGCGCGTCACGTCACTTCCCGTCGAGCTCGTGCCGCGCATCACCCGCGCGCAGAAGATGGACGCGCTCAGCTCGCAGGCGAACATCGCCGGTTACAAGGCGGTGCTCATCGGCGCCGTCAATCTGCCGAAATATTTTCCGCTGTTCATGACCGCGGCGGGCACGGTGAAGCCGGCACGCGTCGTCATCATGGGCGCCGGCGTCGCCGGGCTCCAGGCGATCGCGACGGCCAAGCGCCTCGGCGCGGTCGTCGAAGCCAGCGACGTCCGTCCCGAGACGAAGGAACAGATCATGTCCCTCGGCGGCAAATTCATCGAGCTGCCGAAGATGGAAGAGAGCGGCACCGGCGCCGGTGGCTACGCGCGCGAAGTCAGCGCCGATTTCTTGAAGCAACAGCAGGAAATCGTCGGACGCCACGTCGCGGCCGCCGACGTGGTCGTGACCACGGCGCTCGTTCCGGGGCGTCCCGCGCCGAAGCTCGTGCCCGCTTGGATGGTCGAGAAAATGAAGCCCGGCGCGGTCATCGTCGATCTCGCCGTCGAACAAGGCGGAAACTGCGAGCTCTCCGAGAAGGGCAAAGACGTCCGGAAACACGGCGTGCTCATCGTCGGCCATCCGAACCTCCCGGCGACCATGCCGGCCGATGCGAGCCTGCTCTACGCGCGCAACGTCTGGGCCCTGCTCCAGAACGTGCTCACCAAAGAGGGCGCGCTGAACATCGACCTCAGCGACGACGTCACGTCCGGCACGTTGCTCACGCACGACGGAAAAGTCGTCCACGCGCCGACCGCGCAGCGCCTCGGCTGAGGTTTCCAGCGGCGCGCGCCCCGTGCGGGCGGCGCCCGTTCCGGCGTGTCCACCCTCGCTTTCGCGTCGCGTTTGACGATCGCCCCGGCGGCCCTACGTACTGCGCGTGAAAACGTGGAGCGTGGTTCTGGCGCTGCTGCTGCTCGGCGGTTGCCACCGAGACCAGGACGCCAAAGGGCCGTTCGAGAAAGCCGGCGAGGGACTCGACACCGCCGCCGAAAAGACCGGCACCGCCGTGAAAGGCGCCGCCAAGGCAACCGCCGAAGGTGCGACCACGGCCGTCCACGCCACCGGCCACGCCTTCAAAAAAGTCGGCGACAAGCTATCCGGCAGCGACTCGAAATCCGACGGCGGTTCGTGAGAAGTTCGAGGCAACAGAAGCTGCCTCAGAAACCGTAGCGAGCGCCTCGGGGCTAGGAGCCTGTCGGGCAAAGCCCGACGGGCTCCGTCGTGACTATCTCGTTCGAGGGGAGCGGAGCT
>DATBBD010000531.1:0-2970 GCA_036271175.1 Polyangiaceae bacterium
CGGAGCTAGCGCCCGCTGGCTCGACCCCTCCCCGATCCGGGCGCGCGAAAGCCGCGCGCCGGATGGGAGGGGTGGGCGCTCTACGCCGGTGTCGCGGCGCCGAGCGCGCACCGCGTCGAGGGCCCGCCGCAACTTCGTCGCCACTCGCCGCTCCGCCGCATACGCGACCTTTTCCGCAACCGTGCCGGGAAGATTGCTCATCATGGCGTCCGCCAGCGCGCCCGCGTCGGCGATCTCGTCGATGAAGCGCTCGCTCTCGGGGGCCGTCCGACGGGCGAGCCGCTTCGCTTCCCGGCGAAGCTTCGCCGCGAGCTGAGTGGCGTCGCCATCGTCGTCGGGCTCGATCGCGATCGCCGACACCCGCGCCACGAGATGAGTGCCTTCGGACTCGACGCCGTCGAACTTCGGCCACGCCACGCCGCGAAGGACCACCCAGACCGCTTCATTTTGCGGCACGATCGCTGTCGCGAGCGCGACGCAGCCGGTGTCGTACAGGTCCGCGAACGACGGTTCCTCGACCATCGGGTCTCGCGGCGGGAACACCGCGACGAGACGCGCCGTCGCGCGCCGTGCGGCCGTGCACCGCCGCGATCGAGCTCGGACGGCCGAGACACAGCGGCGCCGTCGCGCCACTCGAGACCATGGCGTTCCGAACCGCAATGAGCGGCAATTTTCCAACGAAGGCTAGGTCCGGCGATGTCGCCGGCACCGGACTCGCGGCATCGGCGACCGCGACGATGACGGCGTCGGGCACGGGGGCCCGGCGCGACGCGCCGCACGAGCGCCTCGACCGACGCGCTTCGTCGTCGCTCTTCGACGTGAATCCGACAGCTCGACGAAGCTCGGAAACCCGTATTCGCGCGCGATGACCGATTGCGCGTCGTGGAGCGCGAAGGGCGCGCTCGCGACGGCCTCGTCCGTCGCTCCGGCAAACGCGGGAAGGCTCTCACGAATCCGAGACAACGCGCCGGCGTTGCCCGAGCGATGGAGCTCGACGAGCTCCTTCGCTTGCTTCTTCAAATGATCGAGATGGGGCCGTTCTGGCAGCTTCTGACGCATGGAAACCTCTTGCTTCATGCCCATGGTCCGCAAATGGGCTCGGCAAAAGGTTCATGAGCGTCGAGAGGCTCAGAGGTGGGTTCGACCCTTCCCGCGGACCCGGACGCGCCCTTCGCGCGGATGCGGATTTTCTACCACGACGCCCGCGTCCGGCCAACACCGGGAGTCACGGCGGCCGACCGCGCGCCCAGCGCGCCGACGCCGGCCGGCAAGGGTCCCGACGTCTTCATGCTCCCTCGCGCGCGGGGTCGCGCGCACTTCCCCCGGCTCGCGCGAAGCGCGGCCTTGGGGGAAGTCGACGCCGGCTCGGCGGCGGCGGATGGGGGCAACTCCCGTGATCGAATAGGCCGCATGCGTCCACACAGGACGCGGGGCGAGGGCACCGAGTGAACGCAAATCGAGCTTTTTTCCGGTGCTCTCGTCGCGGTTGCTCGTACACTACGACAGGCACTCTTCGCGCGACTTGCCGGCCAATCACACGCCAGCCCGAGTCGAGGCGCCATTTTTCCTGCGAGGTTCCATGCAATCGTCGAAGTCGAGTTGGGGTCTGGTGTTGATCGCGTCGAGTGGGCTCATCGTCGCGTGCTCGTCGTCGACGAAGAGGTCCGGCGTGGAACCCGGCGACGGCGCGGTCGCGACGGGCAGCGGCGCGACGTCGAGCAGCGGCGGCGCGGGAATCGGTGCGACGAGCAGCACGAACGGCGGCGCGACGGCGAACGGCGGTGGCGTCAACGGCGGAACCCCGAACGGCGGAACGACCGGCGCGGGCGGCGCGACGTCGAGCGGTGGTGCGACGTCGAATGGCGGCGCGACGGCGAACGGGGGCGCGGGAACGGGCGGCGGCGGCACCATCACTCCGCCCGGCGGGGGCGACTACACGGCGTCGGGGCCTCCCGACTTTGGACCCAACGTGTTCATTTTCGATCCGTCGATGGGCGACGCGACCATTCAATCGAAGCTCGACGGCATCTTCGCCGATCAACAGACGAATCAGTTCGGCTCGTCGCGATACGCGTATTTCTTCAAGCCCGGCAAATACAACCTCGACGTGCAGATCGGATTTTACATGGAAGCGCTCGGGCTTGGCGCTTCACCGGATGACGTATCGATCACCGGCGCCGTCCGCGCGATGGCGAAGTGGAACCAGGGGAACGCGACGTTGAATTTCTGGCGCTTGGCGGAAAACCTGTCCGTCACGCCGACCTCGGCGATCAACAAGAACGACGTGTGGGCGACCTCGCAAGCGACGGCGCTCCGGCGCATTCACGTGACGAGCGGCGGCGTGAATCTGTTCGACCCCGAAGGCGGCCCGAACGAGTGGGCGAGTGGCGGCTTCATCGCGGATTCGAAGATCGACGGCACGGTCGTGTCGGGGAGCCAGCAGCAGTACCTCACGCGCAACGTCACGATGCAGCAATGGTCGGGCGGCGTGTGGAACATGGTGTTCGTCGGAAACCAAGGGAACCCGACCGGCACATGGCCCGGCTCGCCGTACACGTTCGTCGGCGCGACGCCGGCGCTTCGTGAAAAGCCGTATCTGACGATCGACGGCTCGGGGGACTACTCGGTCGTGGCTCCGACGGTGACCCAGAACACGACGGGGATCAGCTGGGGCGCGACCGCCGCGCCTTCGACGACGATCCCGATCTCGAAGTTTTACATCGCGCATGCGGACAAAGACTCCGCGGACACGATCAACACGGCGCTCGCGGCCGGCGCGAACCTGATCTTGACGCCCGGCGTCTATCATCTCGCGAGCGCGCTCGCGGTGAATCGCGCCGGCACGCTAATCCTGGGGTTAGGTCTCGCGACGTTGACGCCGGATCAGGGAACGCCGGCGATGACCGTCGCGGACGTGGACAGCGTGACCGTCGCCGGCGTGCTCTTCGACGCGGGCGCGACGAACTCACC
>DATBBD010000532.1:0-20502 GCA_036271175.1 Polyangiaceae bacterium
CGAATCCCAGGTCTGTTTCATTTCTCCGCCGGAAACGAAGCGACGGTCCACTTGCTCGAACTGATCGAGGTGGACGGGATCGGTCAGGGCGTAGTCGAAGTCCGACCACAAATTGAGCTGATAGTAGAACCCGTAGAGCAGTACCTCGGTCCTGGTATCGTCGCCGTGTCGAACCCAGTCGAACGAAAGAGCGTCGCGGCCCGTCCGTCCACCGTCCGTCGGATCGATGGCGCCGAACCGATCGATCACGTTCTCGGTGATCGCGCGCCGCGCGAGCTGGTCGGTCGAGTGCCACTGGGGCGCCGAGTAGGCGCTCCCAGTGATGGTGTACTCGTCGGCACCTGAACCCCAGTGATACCGCAGCATGCCGTTGTAACGGTTCGAATTCTCCGAAAGATCCCACGGTCCATCGTAGTGATTGTATTCGAGCGCGTAGAGAAGCGTGCCGGGACCGATCTTCGGACTATCGGCGATGAGAGCTCGCGCATAACCGAACTGACCGATCTGCAGGTTGGCGATACCTTCGGGAAGCGTGTTCACGAGGCGGATGTTGGCCGTGCCCGCGCCCGAGAAGTCGCCGACCTCCGGATAGAACGGTCCCTTCCTGAAGTCGATCGCGCTGACCAACTCCGGGATGAGGAAATTCAAATCCGAGTAGCCCTGGCCGTGAGCGTGGCTCGGAAGGTTGACCGGGACGTCATCGACGGAGAAGGCGAAGTCGGTACCGTGATCGAGGTTGAAGCCGCGGAGAAAGTATTGATTGGCTTTGCCGTCGCCCGAGTGTTGCGTGACGACCATCCCCGGCACGTTTTCGAGCAACTCGCCGCGGCGAAGCAGCGGCAGGTCTTCGATGTCGGCCTCGCCGACCGATCCTTGCGACGCGCTGGTGGCGGTTCCCAGAAGACTTTCGGCCCTTCCGCGCACGACGACCTCCGGTAGTTGGGCATTGGGCGACGGAACGAGTGCGGCCGGCAATGCAACGAGCGGCGCTGCTTCCTGAGCGGGAACCGCTGCGGACGAGGCCGGCGCTGGAGCCGGCGTCGCTTCCGGGGCAGCGGATTGCGACGGTGCGGGCGCCCCGGCGTCTTGGGCCCACAGCATGCGCTCGAACCCGAGTGTCGCCGCCAGCGCCAAGCCCGCGCTCAAGGATCCCGCGAGGCGGTTCATGTCGGGCTCGTAACACGCATATATAAAAAAGTGCCACCTGGAATGGCCCGATCATGAAAATTTCAGAAACGCGCGCGCCTCCTTCGGACCATCCGTGAACGACGGGCCGCCCATGGTCCACGAGCCCATCGTCGCTTGCGACCCGGCTCGTTGCTCTCCGTCGATCAATCGTCGAAAGCCGCGAGCACGTCGTTCATGTTCGGGTGATCGCCGGCGAACCGTGACTTGTGAAAGAAGACCAGCGAGGTGGGCGGCTTCACCACCATGAGGCCCCCGAGTTGAGTCAGATCGCCGAAGATGCCTTTGACCCGAAAGCCATGCCGGCGCGCGTTCGCGTAAGCGCGCGCCGAGCCCGGGTTCACGAGCGTGCGAACCACACCGCGCTCGAACCCCGCGGCGCGATACGACTCGCGCTCCGGATCGGTGACGACCGAAACGCCGGCGCGGGGAAGTTGCTTCATCGAGAAGAAGTACCTCGCCTGCTCGATCGTGCCGTTGCCGACGATGACGACGTGCCCACCGCGTCGCAAGATCGCCGGAACCGTCGCCACGAGATCGTGGACCATCTGATGGCAGAACAAGCAACCGAAGTGGCGGACGAAGCTCGTGACCGTCGTGTTCTCGCGCCAGAGCTCACGGATCCGGGTCGTGCTTCCCTCGAGCGTCATCACCGGCGCCGCGGCAATCTGCGCCACGAGCCTGTCGGCGTGAGCGGCGTCGAGGAGCGATGCAGGCGAAGTCATGACTCGGGACGAACGTCTTCATGGTAGCGCGAGAATCTGCCGCGCGGCACGAGCCCCGCTGGCGAGCGCGCCGGCCACGGTTCCGAAGTGCCGCTCGCAAGTCGCGTCTCCGGCGAAAAACAGCGCGTTTTCGATCGGTTCGGCGAGTTCCGTCCAGGCGTCGGCGCCCCCCGGTCTCGCGTACGGGTAAGCCCCCATCGCGAAGGGATCGGCACTGAAATCGTACTGATATACGCGGATCAACGCTTCGCGGATTTCGACGGGCGCGACGCCGCAGCATTCGGCGAGGGTGGTCGAGATCTGGTCCAGCAAGTCCCTCGGTCCGAGCAGATCGAGCAGCTTCGCCTTGGGACCCCCTGCCCACGCGGTGATCAACCGACCGGCGCCGTGGGGCTCGTGCCAGAACGTCGGAAACGGCGCGTCGGCGAAATGAAAGAACTCGGTCTTGGGTAAGTGCGCCATCCACGCCGCATGACGGAACGAGAGCACCACTTTCACCACGTGTCCCATCGCGAGAAGCGACAACGGATGCTCGAGCGAGGCGAGCTTCGGCGAGAACCGAATCGACGCGGCGCCGGAGTCGGCAGGGGCGTTGAGCACGCCTATCGGGACGGTGACGACGCAGTGCTTCGTCTGCACCGTTTGCGAACCGCCGTTCTCGCTCACGCGAAGCGTGCAGTCGCCGCCCGGTTTCCATTCGACCTCTTCGACGACCGTGTCGAGGTGCAACCGTAACAACGACGGATCGATCATCGCGAGCAGCCGTTCGGCGAGAACGCCGTACCCGCTCGCGGGTCGAAACTGCGCGGAGTCGTCGTTCGCCTCGCGGGCTTCGTCCGCGATGCTCCGGAGGCTCGCGTCGTCGAGCGGCGCGGCGTCGAAGCCCTCGACCATCGAGCGGAGGAGGGCTACGTCGGACTCGTCTCCCGCGCGCCGCTTCAAAAAGTCGGCGACCGACTCGTCGGGTTCGTCTTTCGCCGTCGCGAGCACGCGAGCGAGTCGACCCCAGACGTTTCCCATGTCGCGGAACTTCCCGCCCGCGTACAGCGAATGCGCATCGGCGACTCGTTCGAGCGACACGCCGGCCGTTTCTGCGAGCGATAGCGTCGGCTGCGCGGCGCCGTGCACGAACTCCGCGCCGAGCTCGATCGGTCGCACGGCGACGTCCTTCGCGGACGTCAGCGTGCCCGGTAAGATGGTCTTGATGCGACCGCCGATGGCGTCACGCGCCTCGAAGACGATGACCGGTCTTCCCGCGCGAGTGAGATGATGAGCGGCCATCAAGCCCGCCATTCCAGCGCCGACGATTCCGACGCGTCGCTCAGTTTTGGCGCTCATCTCGCTACCACTAGCGCAAACGTGCGCGCGTCAAAACGCGTTCGGACGCGACCGCTCGGCCGAAGTGCGCTCTTCAGCTCCGGCCGGCGCGACGCATGAGCGTCTTCGCATAGTCGACCAAGGTCGACGAGCGGGCGCCGATCACCCGTTCGAGAACGTGTGCGACGGGCGTCGCTTGGACGGTGCCCCGGAGCATGAGACGAAACCCGAGCGCGTCGTCCGCGGAGTCGACGCCGTACACCCAATCGCCGCCGATGAGCTCGCGCACGGTCTCGCCGACGTACCCGCCTGCGAGGATGGCCACGCGACGCGTCCACGCGGCGTCGGGATCGGGCGTCGCGGCGCGCGGCGCGACGAGATCGAGATAGCTGTCGAGCGCGATGAGACTCGCCGTCGAACGGTCGAGCGCGCCCTCGGCGAACTCGGCGCAGTAAAGCCCGACCGGCGAGCGCGGCAGCGAACGGCCGATGGAAGCGACCTCGCTCGGACGCGGCCACGCGGCGGGAGCCCACGGCACGGGGGGCGCAACGGGGTTCGCGAGCCGCGTGCGCCACGGTTCGGTGCCCGGCTTGACGAGCACGTTCGACAAGGCGTCACGGAGCGTCGCGCGCCGGCCCGCTTGCAACCGCGCCTTCACGATTCGAAACGGATGCCACGATTCGGAATCGGTGACGACGCGCGCCGCCTCGAGCTCGCCGAGGCCGCCTTCCCAGAATCCGCTCCGCGCGAGGCGCAACGTTTCTCCGACGTACGAGCCGAGCAGGAGCACGATCTTCGCGTCGTCGCTCGGAAGTCGCGGGCGACGTTCGCGTCCATAAAGGACGTCGAGCGCCGACTCGAGCCGCCGCAGGCCGAACAGCGACAGGTCGAAGGGCGCGAAGCTCGAAAACACCGGCGAGAGCGTCAGAAACGTCGATGCGACCGTCGCGATCGCGGTGAACCCGCTCTCCGCCGTCGAGCGCGACACGCGTCCGACCATCGAGTTTGCCACTTCTTCGACGGCCTGGATCGCCTCGAGCCGTTTTCCTTCGACGAGATCGAGCTCGGGTGTCGACCAGAGCGGCGGCCGCTCGGCGCCCGCGGGAGAGCGCGGGTCCTTGGCGGACACGCCGGCCTGCGCGAGGAGCGGCGCGAGTGCTTCCGCTTCGTCGACCGAAATTTCTCGGAGCTTCGTCCAGGCTTGCCGGGCTTCGTGGATGCGTCCGAGCCTCGCGCACGCTTCGGCGACCGCGGCGAGCGCGTCCGGCGACTTGGGATCCAATCCGAGCGCGCGCTGCGCCATCGAGATCGCGCGCTCCGGGTCGCCGACGCCCGCTTGAACGCAGGCTTTGAGCGCCTGGAACGCCGCAGGGAGCGGCCCTTCGCGTCCCTCGAGCCGCGCGAGCGTGCGCTGGGCGTTCTGAAGCAGCATGTCGTCGGGCTTGCGGCGCGCGGTGCGCACCGCGGCCAGGGCGTACGTCAAACAAACGAGCGGACGATCGGGATCGGTGTCGAGGGCTTGCTTCGCCGATTTGAGGGCACGCGCGGGGTCACCGAGTTCGACGAAGAGACGGGCGCACGACGCGCGGAGCTCGGCCTCGAGCAACCCGAAGGCGTCGAGTCGTTCGAGCGCGTCGAACGCTTGGTCGGCGTAGCCGGCTCCGGCGAGCGCGCGGGCGCGGAGCACGGCGTATTCGGGGCTCGCGTCGGGTCCGGCGCGATTGACGGCCGCGATGGCGTCGCGAAAGCGCCCCTCGTCGACCCACGACCCGATCTCGAACAGGGTCGGCAGGGGAGGGACGTCGCTCGGCGAATTTCGCGCCGCGGCTCCTTGCGGCATGCTCGGCGCCACCGGTCTCGGGCCGCGCGGTCGCGCCGAAGCCGGCGCGGGAGGTGCGGTACCGCGCCGGATTGGATTGCGCGGCGCTCGACGTCGCGCTTTCACGACATCGGTCGACTGCGGCGATTCGCTGTAACGACCCGCGCCGAGCGGCAAGAGGCTCTTCGTGTGGATCGGGTCGCGATCGTTCTCTTTGTCTTCCGGCGCGTAGCTCGGCGGAGCGTCGTTGTCGCGAAATTGTGGGATCGCGGGCGCACGTGGGATCGCCGGAATGATCGAGCGCGGAATGGGCGGCTCGCGTCGCTCGCCGTCCGTGCGTTCCCGCACGCTCGGCTGCCATTCGGAGATCGCCTCGAGCCCCGTAATCGGCGTGAAGCGCCGTTTCTGCGGCTTCACGCTCGGCGGATGCGACCCGCGTGATGCGCGGTCTTGGGGGGCCTCGCTCGGCGGCCGGCTGCGCGGTCGCGGATTGTCGTTCTCCTCGACGTTCACTTCCGTCGCGGCGCGCCGCGAGCGAATGCGCGGACCAGGCACCGACTTTCCCTTCGCGACCGACGTCGCCGGCGCGCTTTGCTCGCGCGCCGCCACGGGCGCAGTGGGGATCGGCGCCGGCTTGCTCGGCTCGTTCGGGAACCCCGGAAATGCAGACATCGGCGGCCACGCCGCCTTCCGCGACGCCTCGGTGTCGAGGGCCGCCGTCGCGTGCGGGTCCGTCTTCGTGACGGCCTCCGGATCCGGTTTGCTCGCACGCTGTCTCTGCGAGCTCGTCGGCCCCCGCACCGCGGCTTGCTGGAGCGACGGGGGAGCTGGCGGGAGCGTGTTCAGTACCCCGTGCTCGGCCTCCTCGAGAAAGGCCCGAGCCTCGGGGAACGCTTCGGCCTTGGCGAGCAGCTCGCGTAACCGATCCGCGACGCCGCGCATGTCGAGCCGTCCTCTCAAGTAGAGGAGGCGGGTCGTCAGATAGGCGATGCCGTCGGCGAACTCGTTGGCTTCGCGGAGATCCGCCAGACGGCGCTGCGCCTCGACGACATCGTTGGCATCGAGGAGCCGTTCGATGACGCGAAGTTCGGGGTGGCCGAGCGGACCTGCACTCCCCATAGAACCCCGATCCTAACCCGGGCGCCTCCGGAAGCGCCAGAATCGCGGCGAGCGCGGCGATTAGTGCCAGACGCCGATCCCGACGCCCCAGCCGAAATAGCGAGTCGCGGCGTCGAGTGACGCGCTTACCCGCCACGCGGTTTCGTCGTCGAACAGGCCGAAAACCGTCCAGGGAAATAGTTTCGCGTCGAACCCGAACGTTCCGTGGAGGCGCCCACTGCTCGTCGCGAAACGCGTTGGCTCCCCGTACGTACCCCCGCGCACCTTCACCCATTCGGGGACGATTTCCGTCTCGACGCCGAAACGTGGCGAAAAGCCGAGCTGAGCGCCCGACCGGGCCACGGTGCGTTCGAGAAAGGACTCCACACCGACGGCGTCGGTGAGCGAGCCGGTCACCACGAGCGACGCGGCGAGGAGCACGTAGCGCCGCGGGTACTGCCGGTATCGCGCCTTGAGTCGCTCCTGGGTCGTGTCCTGAGAATGAGTCAGGTGAAGCTCGTCGATGGCCTGGTCGTTGTCGAATTCGGCATCGACGGCGCGACGCGCCGCCGGGTCCAGCTTGCCCTCGGCGCGTAGCTGGTCGAGCTCGAGCGCGCGCCGGTACTCTCGTTCGGCGGTGCGGCGCTGGAGGGCGCGCTCGATCTCGGAGTCGCGATCTTTCGGATCGATCCAGCGCGGATTGAACGCACGCGGTCCGACTTGAACCGCGAAGCCGACATTCAGGTCCCACGGTTGATCGACGCGATCGGGAAGGAAGATCGTGTTCGCGGGGTCATTGGGGTTCACCACGCGATCGCCTTCGGCGTCGGCGGTCACGCGACTGTTCGGGTCGGGGTTGGTCGACACTCCGGAACGGAAGCTCGCGCCGATCCGAAACGGCAAGTCGTTGGGCATCCACAGCGCTCCGAGCTCGACGCCGAGTCCGCTCGTCGTGAAGAGCGCGGTCTGTCCGTTGGCCGCGCTCGGGTTGGTGACGTCGAGCCGGAGCACGCGGAGCCCGACGCCCGCGACGATGTTGCCGTGGTCGAACCGATGCGCGGCTTGCAAGTGAAGCACCGCGAAATCAGCGGTGAGCTCCTCCTGGCGCCCGTTCTGCGCCGTCACGTCGGTACGCGCGAGCGAATAATTCTGGAGCTCGAGCGTCGCCCCGAGCCCGAAGTCGCCCCACACGAGGTTCAGCGCGGGCGTCACGAACACGAAGCCTTGCTGGTGCGTATTGCCGAGCTCGGTGCGCTCGCGCCCGGTGTTGAAAAAGTCGGTGCTCGTCAACGTCGCGGGCAACGTCAAGCCGAGCCCGAGCTCGAATTCGAAATGGTCCGTCGAATAGGGGACTCGCACCGCGGGCGCCGCCGGGTTCTGCACGTCGCCGTCGATGCCCTCGGCGATCGCGACGTAGGCGCCGGCCAAGCCCGTGACGCGGCTCCCGGCGAGCACCGGCGTTTGCGTCAGATCGACGCTGTATCGACTCGTTCGAATGGGGTCACCGTCGCGTCCGAGCGGCGTCGCTCCGGTGTTCGCGGTCAGGGTCAGCGCGAACGCGGCGCCGAGAGCGAGAGCGGCTCGGCGACGAGCGCTCGCGGACCGAGCCCGCGCCGTCATTCGGGACGCGGTTCGTTCGGTCGTCGCTCCGCGCGCCGCATCGACACTTCGGCGGCGAGCACGTTCGCGAGGATACCGATCGCGGCGAGTGCAAACACGATGAGCATCGGCCCGGTGAGGTCGGCGATCGCGGCGACGAGCACCAGAAAGACGAACGTGTCGCGCTTGAAGAGCGGCGCGATCGCGGCGAGGAGCCCCTTCCCGTCCGACGCCGTGCGGCTGGTCGGATACTTGAGCAGATCGCCGGAACCGATCTTCAAGAGGTAGCGGTACTCGAAGAAGCTCGCCGTCAGGCCGCAAAACAAGATCACGCCGCCGGCCACGAGATAGAGGGAGCCCCCAGTCCTCGTGTGAAGGCCGACCGCGGCTCCGGCAAAAAAGCCGTAGTTCGTGAGGTCGTCGCCGATGGTGTCGAGCCATTCGCCGAGGTGCGAGCCACGGTACGTCACGCGACTCATCTCGCCGTCGCAGCCGTCGAGCACGCTCTGCGCCTGGAACAACAACGCGCCCGCGACGAGGCTCGCGTACGTGCCGCGCGAGGCGAGCCACGCGCCGAGGATGCCGACGGCGAGGATCGCGACGGACACCTGATTCGGGCGAAGCGACGTTCGAACGAGGAAGCGCGAGATCGAGAGCGAGATGTACCGATTGAGATAACGCGAGGTCCAGCCGTCTTCGGGTTTTCGAAGCGAGCGAAAGAGCAGCCGCTCGGCGCGACCCGCCGCGACCTTGTCGACCACGTCGATCGGCGAAAACGCGACTGCCGAACCGGGCACGGGCGGCGTCTCCGGCGAGAGCGTCACTTCGTCGGCTGCGTCGTCGAGCGTCTTGAAAATGTCACGGTGCACGAGAAGGCTCGCGCTCGCCCGGACGATCCGCGCGTCCGGCGGTGGCGCTTCGAGCACCGGAATTTTCAATCGCGCATCGGCGAGCATGCTCACCGGCAACGCCGAGCTCGGCTCGATGACGACGGCGGAAGCTCCGGCGCGCTGCGCGTCGAGCGCGAGTCGCAACGCCAAGGCGAGCCCTCCCACGCGACGGACCGCGGCGCCGTTTGGACGACTGAGGACGAGCACCCAAGGGCGGCTCACGGCGCGGACCTTAGCGCGACGGACGGCTTCGGAACAAACGCGACGAGGCTCGATCGGACGGACTTTTTGCCGGCGCTCGCCCTTCCGTGGGTTCGGGATATAGTCCCGCCGTGGAGTACAAATGTTGGTTTTCGTGCTTCGCGGGCCACGAGGGATCGTGGGACGTGTGGCAGCCGATCTATCGTTGCCCGAAGTGCGGCGGCCTGCTCGAGGTGACCCACGACGTCGAGGCGCTGAAGGATCGCGGCGCGGCCGCATGGATGCGGCTCTTCGAGCAGCGCTACAAGGGCACGGCGTGGCCGTACGGCTCGGGCGTGTGGGGCAAGCGCGAGTGGGTCATGCCGACCGTCCCCGACGAGTTGATCGTCTCCATGGACGAGGGCGGCACGAATCTGTTCTGGGCCGAGCGCTACGGCAAGAAGCTCGGCATGACCGATTTGTGGGTGAAGCTCTGCGGAAATAGCCACTCCGGTTCGTTCAAGGACCTCGGCATGACCGTCCTCGTGAGCGTCGCGCGGCTCGCGATCGAACGGGGGCTGAAGGTAAAGGCGCTCGCGTGCGCCTCCACCGGCGACACCAGCGCATCGCTCGCGGCGTACGGCGCCGCGGCGGGGCTTCCCGTCGTCGTGCTCTTGCCGCGCGGAAAAATCAGCACCGGACAACTCGTGCAGCCGCTCGCCAACGGCGCGCTCGTGCTCGGCCTCGACACCGATTTCGACGGTTGCATGTCGGTCATCCAACGGCTCGCCGAGGAGGGCGTCATCTACCTCGCGAACTCGATGAATCCGCTCCGGCTCGAGGGACAGAAGACGGTCGCGATGGAGATCGTCCAGCAATTCGACTGGCAAGTACCGGATTGGGTCGTCATTCCGAGCGGAAATCTCGGAAATGCGTCGGCCCTCTACGCGGGCTTCAAGATGATGCGAGACCTCGGTCTCATCGATCGTTACCCGCGTCTCGTCGTGGCGCAGGCCGAAAACGCGAACCCAATGTATCGCGCCTTCGTCGCGGGCAAGCACGACGTCACGCCCATGACGGCCAAACCGACCCTCGCCTCGGCGATCCAGATCGGTAACCCCGTGAGCGCGCCACGCGCGGTGCGAGCGCTCGAAGCGATGAACGGCGTCGTCGAACAAGCGAGCGAACAGGAGCTCGCCGATGCCGCCGCCGAGGCCGATCGGACCGGCATGTACACTTGCCCGCACACCGCCGTCGCGCTCGCCGTGATCGAGAAGCTCGTGAACCGCGGCGTGATCGGAAAAGACGAGCGCGTCGTGTGCGTGTCGACCGCGCACGGTCTCAAGTTCACCGAGTTCAAGGTTCGCTACCACGAGCGCGAGCTCGAAGGCATCGACTCGAAGCTCGCGAATCCGCCCGTCTATCTGCCGCCGGATTACGGCCAGGTGATGGACGCGATCAGCAAACATTTCGGATAAGAGAGGGAGTGGGGATCGGGCGAGCTCGAGACGGGCCTGCCAGATCTTGGGCGACCGCGAGATCGCCTGCCGGCGGCGACCGGACTGGTCGGGCGTCACTTCCGATTGAAGGGGCGTCGTGACATCTGGTCTCGTTTGTCTTTCGGGTCCCTGCCCGAAAGACGGCGACCGGAGAGCTTGTTCCGCACCCGCGAGGATCCGCTCGCCGCGTCTTTCGATCGAGCAGATCATTCGAGCAGAACGTCTCGATCGAATCATCCCGATCAGTGCGACCCGATCAGAGCGTTCCGATCGTCTCGAGCAGGTCGTCTCGAGCAGGTCGTCTCGAGCAGGTCGTCGTCTCAGAACGTCAGGCGGGCGGCGGCGCCTTGCGTGGTGGGCGAGAGGACGGGCGCCACTTGGAGGCGCGCGCGGGCGAGGTGCATCGTGGGTTCGGCTTGGGAGGCGGCTTCGGAATCGCCGCCGGTCGTGAGAAGCACGATACCGGTGATGCCGAGGGTGAGGGCGATGCCGAAGCTCATGTCGGCGATCAGCGCGTCGCGTTCGGCCTTGTCGGCGCCGGCGTTCGTCGGGTTCTTGTTGAAGTCGCTCTTGGCGCTGAGCGCTTCGATGCCGAACACCGTCCCCACGGCGGCAGCCGCGACGCCCACGCCGAGGGTGACGTACGCCGGCACTTTGCTCGGGGGCGCTTTCGGCGGAGGCGGCGGCGGGGGCAACGTGGTCTCCGCGGCCACAGGAGGCGGCGGAGGCGGAAGCGGAGCTTCGGCCTTCTTCGTCAGCTCGGCGGATTGCTGGAGCTTCTGCCCGGGCTTCACCGTGACGTCGATTTCATAAGGCTCGTAACCCTGCGCACCGACGCCGAGCTTGTGCGTCCCGGCGACGATCGAAACCGTGGTCGGCGTCACGCCGGGTTGCGCGGCGCCGTCGACCGAGACCTCGGCGCCGGGGGGCGTCGAGGTGACGTCGACCGTCGCCGGCGTTTTCTTCAGCTCCTCGAGTCGAGCGCTCGCCGCGGCGATTTTATCGTCGCCGAGCTTGTCCTTGTCCGGCGCAGCGAGCACCGCCGTGAGTGCGTCGTACGAGTCGGAGGTTTCGGGCCCGTATGACTGACTCATCGCCATCCAATATTGGGCGTGGATCGTCGGGATCAGATCGTAGGCCTTCTTGAACTCGAGGAACGCGGCGGCATAGTCGCCTCGGCCGTAGGCTTTTTCGCCCCCGCCGTACGCTTCGCGCGCGGTTTTCTTCGTCTTCGCGTCGGGCGCGCCGGGTGTAGCGGTTCCCGCACTTGCTGAAGTGGCGGCGGCGGTTGCTTTGCTTTCCGCGGTCTTCTTGGGTGCAGCGAGCGCTTCGGTCGGAAGCACGGTCGCCGCGGCGAAGGCGCCCATCAGAACGCCCACCCCGGCGCGCGGGAAGTAGGCGATAATAGAAAGCCTTCGCATCATAGAGCCTCCATCAGAACCGGGTTACTGCTCAAGGCTAGAACGCCTGGTCATGAGGGGACAAGTCCCGCTTTTCAGACCCCGACGGCGCGGTGGCAGAACCGGTCGGATTTTGCGCCTATCGACATGAGTACGACAGCGGATCCCGATTCGCCCCAGCCCTCGGCACGGCCGGGGGCAGACGGGGACACCGCCGTCGAAAGCGTCTTCCCCGGTCGGCGCACGCTTCCGCCGGCGGAATGGTCCGCGCCGCGATCGGTGTCGGGGCTTGCCCTGGAATGGTTGACCCGCCACGCCCCCATCGCGCGGCGCCGCGGCACGCGCGCGGAGATCGCGTCCCTCCGAGCGCGGCTCGGCGCGGCGACCCGCGCCAGCGACGCAGACGCGGAGCGGTCGGCGGCCACGGCACTCGCGCGCGCGCTCGCCGGACGCGGTGTCGAGCTCGATCTCGCCACGAAGCTCGCCCGTCGCGCGCTGATGCTCGGCGACGATCCGTCGCTCCGCGAGGAGCTCTCGTCGTGGTTCGCGGCCCTCGGCGAACCCGGCCTTGCCGCGCGCACCTTGCGCTCACTCGCCGAAACCGAGACCGGCGTTCGCCTCGCGCGGTTGCTCACGCGCATCGCGGTGTTCCTCGGTCGCAACGGCGACGCGCGCGGCGCGGCGGAGGCGCTCCTTCACGCCGGAGCGGCGCATCGCGAAGACGCGGTCCCCGAGGAGCTTCGAGGCGCGATCGCGGCGTGGTCCCCCGAAGCCGTCTCTCCTTCCGACGCGGCCGAAGCCTATCTCGAGGCGGCGCGGCGCCGTGAAGCGAAAGGCGAGTCGGCCGCGGCGTTCGAGGACTTGCTTCGCGCGTTCGAGATTGCGCCGTTTCATCCGGCCGCTGCCGAGCGGCTCGCTCAACATCTCGGTTCGCGCGGTCGAGCCGGCGCCGCGGACGAGCTCTTGCGCGAACACGCGCGCGCCTCGGGCGCGCAAGCTCTCGCCATTCATCATTCGCGCCTGCGCGACGCCGTCGCCGATGGAGACGCGGCTCGCGCGCTCGGCGCGGCATTCGACGCCGGCCTCGATCGCGACTTCGAACCGAGCGACATCGCGCGCACCGCGAGCTCCGACGAATCGGGCACATCGCTCATCACGTTCGATCGGCTGCTCCTCGACGTGGGTCTTCACGAAATCGTCGCGGCGCGGCTCGAGCTCGCGGCGGAGGCGCTCTCGGGGGGCGAACGCGCTCGGGCTCGCATCGCGCAGGGTCGTGTCGCCGCAGGCCCGATCGGCAGCGGGGATCGCGCCGCGGACGCTTTCATCGACGCGCTCGTCTCCGACACGAGCTCCGAGCAGGCGAAGGCGTTGCTCCGCCAGCAGGCGGTCGGTTCGGGGGATCACGCGCCGCTCGTCGAAGCGCTGATCCGCGTCGGCATGAGCGGTGCCGCGGGCGGCCCCCAGGATCCCGATCGCATTTTTTGTCTGCGCGAGCTGGTGATTCTCGCCGATCAGCGGCTCTCCGATCCGTCGCTCGCGCTCTGGGCGGTCCGGCAGCTGCTCGCCGTCGACCAGAAGGACGAAGAGCTCCGCGCGATCGCGACGCGGCTCGCGCCTCGAGCCCGTTTGCAAAACGAGGCCCTCGCCGCGACCCTCGTGCAGCTCGAGTCGTCGCGAAGTGGGCTCCGCGTCGAGCAACTTCGCGTCGCCGCTGTGGCGCTTCGCGGTCGCCCCGACGAAATCGAAAAATACGTCCAGGTGCTCGACGAGCTGGCTCGCGAGGCGCCCGAAGAGCGGGTGTATCGGCAGCTCCTCGAACGGGCCCTCGTTCGCATCGGTCGCGACGACGCGCTCGAGGCGCTGTTTCGCGCCGACCTCGACAAGGCCCTCCCCAAGGCGCAGCACGAACGCGCGCGTCTCGCGCTGTCGTGGCTCCGGCGCAAGCAACGCGACGTCGACGGCGCGATCACCGTGCTCGAGCCCTTGCTCGACGACGGCGCGGTTTATCGCGCGGGGTGGGCGATGCTGTTCGCACTCGCGACGATCGCGAATCGGCCGTCGCTGCGCGCCGAAGCGCTGCGACGTTCGGCGACCCTCCTCGATGCGCCCCTGGTCGCGCTCCTCGCGAGCGTCGCTGCCGAAATTCATCTCTCGGTGTCGGAGATGGCCGGCGCTCGGCGAGCGGCGGAGCAAGCGTGCCACGCCGATAGCTCGTCGCCGCGATCGATCGCGGCGCTCGCGCGAGCCACCGAAGGCCAGCGCGATCGCGTCGCGGCGGTCGCGCTCGAACGCATCGCCGGGATCGTTCTGCCGCGCGCCGCTCAGTGCCGTGCGCTCGCCGAGACGCACGAGGCGCTCGGCGATTCGGCCAACGCACTGGTCTGGACCCAGCGCTGGCTCGCGCTCCGGCCCGGCGATCGGGAAGCGACCAAGGCACTGGTCGAACGCGTGCTCGTCGAAGGCGACCCCGGTCGCGTCGCCGACGCACTCGGGTGGATCCTGTCGCAACCCCAGCCCCTCGCCGGCATCGTGCCGTACCTCTCGCGCGCGATCCGCTGGCTCTCGGAGGTCGACGCGGAGCGTGCCGCGGCGCTCTCCCGGCGTGCGCTCGACGTGTTCGGCCCGCGCATCGCGGAGCTCTCCGACGTCGTGCTCGAAGTGGCGGACAAGCTCGGCGATCGCGGACTCGGCATCGCAGTGATCGAGCGGAACCTGGCGTCGGGCGCGCCGGGGAAAAATCGCGCCGAGCTCCTCGTCGACCTCGCGAAGCGGCGTCGCCACGCCGGCGACGCCGACGGCGCGCTCGCGACTTTGGTGCGAGCCCTCGCCGAAGGCGCCGAACCGGCGCTCGTCCTCGCCGAGCTCGACGTCGCGTTGCCGCCGAAGAGCTCCGATGGCGAGCTAGCGGTGCTCTCGGGACGTGCGGAAGCGCTGAGCGCGCTGTCGCTCGCCGAGCTCGAAGGGACGGCGAAGACCTGGCGCGAATACGGCGCAGCGCTCTGGGATCTCGCCGATGATCAACACGGCGCGATCTTCGCGTGGGAGCGCGCGGCGCTCCTCGACGGCGAGGTGGGTATCGAGCGGTTCGCGCGCGATCTCGTCGCATTTTCGAGCCACGCCGAGGCGGTCCGTTGTCTCGAAGATCTCGCGACGCGACGGCGGAACCGCTCGGACGTGGCGCGCGCGCTCGCGGCGGCGGCTGCCGTAGCGCTCGACGGCGGGCTACGCGCCGAGGCGCTCGGCATCGCGATTCGTGCGCTCGAAGCAGATTGGTCGCGCGCCGACGTGCTCGGCATCGCCGAACGCTCCGCGGCCGAAAACGACGGCGAGGCCCTCGAGCGCGCGTATGACATCGTCGCTCGCGGTTCGATGGGGATCTACGGCGAGCGCGCGACGCACTACCGCGCGGCCCGGCAATTCGAGAAGCGCGGGCTCCGCGAGCGCGCGCTCCGCCACGCGATCCTCGCGTTTCAGGCGGTTCCCGCCGAAGGCGTCACCTTCGTGCTCATGATGCGTCTCGCCGAACGCGTCGGCGATTCGATGGAAGCCGTGCACGCCATCGAGGCCGTCGCGACGCTCGCGAAGGGCGTCGAGGAACGCGCAGCGTGGCTCCGGCGCGCCGCGCTCGTCGCCGGCTTCGGAGAGGAAGGCAAGCGCCAGCGGGTCGACGTCTTGCTCCGCGCTCTCGAGGCGAATCCACACGCGGAGACGCTCCGCTCGCTCGGGGTCGCGATGACCGAGCTGGTGCGCTCCGCGCCGGACGAGCGCGAGGTCGCGGAAATGCGATTCTCGCGCGCGCTCGCCGCGATGCTGCCGCGTCTCGAAGGCCCGGACGGTGCTCGCGTGGCCGTCTTTGCCGCGGAAACCGCGCTCGGCACGTTCGAGTCGGTCGACCTCGCGGCGGACGCGATCGAGCGGGCCGCGGCGGCTGACGCGAGCATCGACGAGTATCGGGCGCTCGTCCCTTCGGCGGCCGTGCTCGGCGCGAGCGGAGCCCGAACGACGGAGCTGCTCGCCGCTCTGACCCAGACCGTGCGTTCGCCGCACGTCGTCCTCGGTCCGGCGCTCGTCGAGCTCGCCGAAGCCGTCGCGGACGTCGGCGACGTCGCGGCTCGCGCGACCTTACTCGTCGCGATCGCGCTTCGCGAACCCGAGAACCGGCGCGTCATCGACCGCGCCGAGGCGGCCGCGCGCGCCGCGGGCGATGCCGTGCTGCTCGACGCCGTACTCGCCGCGGTTCCCGTCGACGAGCGAATCCGAATGCTCCTCGGCGCCGCCGATCTCGCCGCTGCCGAGGGGGACACCGAGCGCGCGCTCGCGAGCGTCGAAGAGGCGCGGGCCGTCGAGCGGATTTCGCCGGAGCAAAAGAGCCAGATCGAGACCCGGCTCGTGAGCTTGTACCGCCGCGCGGGACGGTTCGAGCCGCTCGAAACGCTTCTCCGCGAGCGTCTCGCGATCGACGACATCGACCTGCGCATCGTGGCCGCGCGAGACCTGGCCGCGTTGCTCTTCGAGCTCGAGCGCGCGCCGGAAGGGTTCGACGTGCTCGAGGGAGCGATCTTGCTCCGTCCGCCCGGTCGCGACGTCTTGCTGGACGTCTGGAACCACGCGCGCTCGCTCGAGGACACCTGGCGTCAGGTCGCTGCCCTGTCACGATTGGTCGAGCTCGAAGAGGATCCCCAGAAGCGGCTCGTGCTCCTCCGTCGGCTCGCGCCGCTCGCCCTCGCCGACGGCGACGAAGCGAGCGCGTTCGCACGCTACAAGGAGATCCTCGCGATCGACGAGCGCGACGTCGGCGCGTTGTCGGCGCTGGAACGCGATGCGGAAAATCGCGGCGATTGGGACACGGTTGCCGAGCTCCTGTCGCGGCGCGCGGCGGCCGAGTTCGGCGTCGATCCGCGTCGCTTGCTCGGCTTACGGCGCGCCGAGGTGCTCGAGTCGAAGCTCGGGCGACCGGACGACGCGCGCGTCGTGCTCGAAGCCCTCCTCGGCGAAACCGGCGACAGCCTCTCGGCGCTCGTCGCGCTCGCCGACCTGAACGAGCGCGCTTCCGCCAAGCTGCACGCCGCGCCGCTCTGGCTCCGCGCGGCCGCGCTCTCGAACGATCGCGTCGACGCCGCGGAGTTCTCGCGCCGTGCGTGCCAGGCGTACCTCGACGGCGGCGATGCACCCTCGGCGCGCCGCGTATTTCTCGACATGGGGGAGTACCCGAGGACTCCGGACTTGGTCACGCTCCGCGTCGAGATCGAGCGTCGCGGCGAGAATCCTCGCGCACTCTCCGAGGCGCTCGAAGAGATGGCGCTGTCGTCGATGGATCCGCCGAAAGCGCGGGCGGGGTTGCTCGTCGAAGCGGCGCGCGCGGCGCTCGCCGCCGGCGACACGCGCATGGCGCTCGGTCAAGCGCAGCGCGCGGCGCGCATCGCAAACGACTCGTCGGGCCCGCAGCTCTTCGCGCGCTGGCTCGAGTATCGCGAACGCGGACCGGGAAGTCGCGAAGAAGCGTCGACCAGCGTGAGCGAGCTCCGCTCGTTGCGCGACCCCCTCGACGCGCGCGATCGCGATCTGCACGCCTTCCTGCTCGCCGAGGCGCTCGACGTGGCGAACGGCGAAGGTGAGGGGCTCCGCGAGCTCGCGCGAGTCCAGGTCGAATTCGGCCCCGTCCCGCTGGTGTCGATCGGCATGGCCGAACGGCTCGCGCGCGGACAAGAGCCGGACCGGGCGCTCCCGTTCTTCGACGCCGCCCTCGACGGTGATACGCGCGAGCTCCGTCGTCGCGGACAGATCGCGCTCGCCGCTGCGCGCGCCGCGGAACGCGCCGGGCGACCCGATCGCGCGCTCGAATACCTCGAGATCGCGGCGTCGGCGCCGGACACGCGCCCCGAAGCGCTCGGCGAGCAAATCCGCATTCGCGGCGCGCTCGGCCGTCTGAGCGAGGCCCCGCCACTCCTCGAGACGACCGCCGATCTGCCGAGCGCGCTCGAATCGGCCGAGCCTCCGGAAACGCCGCGCGATGCGCCGGTGCCGACCCCGCGCGAGTTTGCGGTGAGAGGCGACCCCGTCGTGATCGCCGAAGCGCCGGACCCGGCGATCGAGCCGGCCGAAGAGCCCGAAGAGGCGACCGGCACGACGCTGAGCCCGGAGCCGCATCTGGTGCGCGCCGTGACGCCGCGAGGGTTCCGAGTGCCGGCGTTCGCGGCGGCGAGCGCGAACGAAGACGCGTTGCTCTCCGCGCTCTCGCGCGGGTCGATCGAAGCGGGCAAGGAGCTCGTCCAGGAGCTCGAGAATCGACCCGATCGCACCCACGATCTGGTCAACGCCTGCCGCCACATCGCGCACTTTCTCCCTGGAGATCGATGGGTGCTCGAAAAGCTGTACGAAGCGACGTTGGCCGATCGGAACATCGTGTACGCGCGCGCGGTCGAGCACGTGCTCCGCGCGTTCGATCCCAAGGCCGCCCTCCTCGCGCCGCCGCCGCTCGCGGAGCAAATCGAGCAACCCGATCGGGTCCACGCCGTCTTGTTCCGCGACACGTCTTGTCCGGCGACCGAGGCGCTCCGCCTCCTCTGGAGCGGCGCGCAGCACTTGTTCCGGCGCGATCCGTCGAGCTACGGCGTCACGGGGCTCGAACGCGTGAGCCCCGGCGGCCCGACTCCGTTGTCGCGCCTGTTCGGTTCAGCGGCGCGCCTCCTCGGCCTGACGCGCACGCCGCTCTTTCAGCGACGGAGCGCGGACCCCGTGAAGCTCTCGGTCGCGTTGCTCTCGCCGCCTGCGCTCGTGCTCACCGGCGACGCGAAGAGCGAAACGCCAGCGCTCGGCTATCAGATCGGCACCATGCTCGCCGCGACGCTTCCCGAGCACGTCCTCTTGTTCGGCGCCCCCGAGGCGCAGGTGAAGAACGTCCTCCGCGCACTCGTCGCCGCGTTCGGTCCGCCGTCGTCCGAGCGCGGCGGGCTCGCTTCGATCGCGACGCTCGCCGAAATGCTGTGGGAGAGTATCCCGGCGCGCTCGCAACGACGGCTCCGCGAGCTCTGCAACGAGCCGTCGCGCATCGACTACGATCTCGCCCTATCGTCCGCGCAACAAGCGGTGCGTCGCGCCGGGCTCTTCGTCTCCGGCGATCTCACCGTCGCGATTCGGGAAGCGTGCGCGGATCTCGGTGTCTCGACGCGCGCGCTCGACGCTCCCGGCGGTCTCGAAGCGCTCTGCAGCTCGAGCCCGGCCGTCGCCGACCTCGTCCGACTCGCGACGAGCCTCGAGTTTGCGAGTACGCGCTGGCAGCAGGTTCGCGGCGGCGGGCGGCATACGAGCGGAACGTGGAGTACAGTGTGACCGTCGGGCACGACAGCCGTGTCATGCCCTGACGCTTTCGCCCGCGCCGAATTCAGCCATGGCACGGATATCGCTTTTGCGCGCGATCATCGCTACCTCGCTCTTCTCCGCGCTCGCGTCCGCCGCGTTCGTCGCGTCGGTCGCCTTGGCCTTGTCCGGCTGCTCGCTCGGGCTCTCCAAGGACGGCGCGGGCCAGATGTCGAGCAACCAATGCTCCGACGATTCCGAGTGTGCCGGCGGCGTCTGCTGGGCAGGGCAAGGCCTTTGCGTCGCGCATCAAGGCGCGCTCTCGACGCTCTTGCTCGAAGTCACACCCCCGTCGAACGTCGCCGGGATCGGCGGTGTTCGGTTCCTCGAGCTTTCGACCGGGTTTTCGCGCAGCGGTACCGACTACAAGCTCGATCTGCACCCCGCCGCGACGGTGCACGGCTTCGTGCGCGCGAACGATCCCAAGGAGAGCTGCGCGTCGCAAGAATCCGGCGGCGTTTCGGTTCCCGTGCAAGTGACGATCTCGCCCCGCGAGCAGGCCTACGGGCTTCCCGTCGTGAGCTACGTCGCGACGACACGCCTCACGCCCGTGGCGGGGAACGCCTGTGCGTCCGTGCTGAAGGGCGTCCAGCAAGTGGACGAGTTCGCGGTCGGGCTGCCCGCGGGCAAATACGACATCTACGTCTCTCCGACCGCGACTTCGGGCGGCGACGCCGGCGTGAACACGAATTCTGGATGCGTGCCGCAGCTCTTCTCCAACCAGGACGCATCGGCAGCGTGTCTCGCGCTGTCGCAAGGTTCGTCCGAGTCGCTCTCGGTCGCCATTCAAACCCCGCCGGGCGAGAGCGACGTATCGCTCGACGGTTACGGCGTCGACGTCGTGCATCCGGTCACCGGCCAGGTTCTGTCCAATCACGCTGTGCTTCAAGGTTCGCCTTCCGCGCTTTCGGCGATCGCGAGCTCGACCACGGCCGCCGCGGTCGGGTACGTCGCCCATCTCGATATCTCGACTGTCGTCGGCGACGACTCGGTGACGTCGGCGCAAGAACTGGTGCGTCTCACGCCGCCGTCGACGGTGGTCGCTCCGGTGATCCAGCTCGAGCGCTCGGCGCTCGAGGCGAATTCGTCACCCGGTGTCGCGGTCACGCCGGTCATCGGACCCTTCCCCGGCGCCGTCGATCTGGGGGCATTGGTGTGGAGCGAGGACGCGCTCCAGACGACGAACCAGAACGTGGCGGTTCCATCGTCGGTGTCGTTCACCGCGACCTCGCTCACCGGCGTCCCCGACGGTATCTTCGCGGCGTTTTCTACCACCGTGAAGGTCGGACAGAGCGGCGTGCTGTCGGCGACGGTGCTCCCCGGTCAGTATCGCGTCCGCGCCGTTCCGAACGTCGGCCTCGGCTTCGCGGCGACTCAGACCAGCATCGACGTCGCTTGTCCGCACGTCGCGAGCGGCCCGGATGGATGCGCGCC
>DATBBD010000533.1:0-2856 GCA_036271175.1 Polyangiaceae bacterium
GCAGTGCTATCGCGGCGGCAAAAGCCAGATCCTCGCGGACGAATTGATCGACGATCCGAAGCGCGACAAATGGTGTTCGTCGCTCGGCGGCGCGCTCGGTCGAAGCATCAACGTCGTGTTCGCGCGCCTCGCGCAGAAGCACCTGAAGCCGGCCGAGCTCGAGGCCATGGCGGGATCGCTCGGGTTCGGCGCGCCGATCCCGTTCGCCGTCGCGAACGACCCGCCGAAGATCGAAGTGCCGGCCGATCCCACCGAGTTCGCGCGCACCGCCGCCGGCTTCTGGCACACGACGATGTCACCGCTCGCCGCGGCGCTGCTCGCGCAAACGGTGGCCAACGGGGGCGTCGCGCTCGAGCCGCGCATCGTCGATCGCGTCGTTCAGGGCAAAGACGAAGTGTGGAAGGAGAACCGACCGCCGCGTGTGCTCCGTCGCGCGGTGCGTCCCGAAACCGCTGCCGAGCTCGGCAAGATGATGCGCGAGACGGTCGCCGCAGGGTCGGCGTTCAAGAGCTTCCACGACAAGAGCGGAGAGCCGTACCTCGGGAACATCGCGGTCGCGGGCAAGACGGGAACCCTGACCGACCACGCCACCGACCAGTACTACACGTGGTTCATCGGGTACGCGCCGGCCGACGAACCCGAGGTGGCCGTGTCGGTTTTGGTCGTCAACACACCCATCTGGAAGATCAAGGCCGCCGACTTGGCGCGTGACGTACTTCGCAGCTATTTCGCTTCTCGGGGCCATTCTGGGGTGCGGCGTCCGTGAAATATCGAGCGGTGGCGCCGGACTGCCGGGGCGCCGGGGGCTCCCGTTCCTCGACGCGCCACGCCGAGATGGGCGGCCGGCCCACTGCGTCGGAGCCGGCGATGGACGGAAATCCGCTGGAGGCTAGTGCCCCCACGCCGATCCGACGCGGATGGAGATGCGCGATCGGGGTCAGGTTGCTAGAGTGAGAGCCGTGCAGGTAGTGCTTCGGAAGCTGGGTCGAGGCTCGAGGGCCGTATCGGGTCGTTTGGTTCGCGCGCCACGAAAAGGCTCCGTCGTGGTGATCGAGTTTTCCGACGGCATGCACGAATACGTGACGACACCGGTGAAGCGCGTGCTCCGCCTCGCGCCGCGTGACGTGTTCTACATCGAGACCGTCAACAGCCGTTACCGGCTCGAAGTACGCGACACCGAGCGCTCGCTCGATGACGCTTCGAGCGGTTGATCCGGTTCGTTAGCGCCCGGCTTCGAAACGTCGAAGCGCTGGCGTTTCTTCCCGGAGTCTTGTATCCCCTCCCGGTCCGCGTGGCACAGGGCCGAGGACGAGCGTGAAAAAACCATGGGACGATTCGACCGCCGCAATTCGAAGAAGATGAAGCGCCGCCGCGCGCAGGCCAAGAAGCACGACCGTGAGCGTCGTGCTCACGCGAAGCCTGCACCCGCGCCGACGCCCACGAAAAAGAAAAAGGCGAGCAGCTCGTAGCTTGCTCAGCGGGGTTCGCCGCGAACCCCGCGCCCGCTCGCGCTCCGGTCGCCTCCTCGTTTTCGGCGACCGCGCCGGCGCTCAGCGAATCGTCTTCGACGCGAACTGCACGTCTTCGGTGGGTTCGCTGTCGAGACGCGCAACGGGTTCGCCGAAGAGGCCGATATCGCCGCCGATCCGGCGTTCGCGCACGATCTCCCAGCCCTTCCCCTCCGAAACGCCGCGCCACGTCTGCTCGACGCGCGTCTGACGGAGCAGGTCCTCGTCGAGTCGCATCCACTCGAAATTGACGACGACCGTCGCGTTCTCGGCGTCCTTCATGGTCACGCCGGTGAGCTCGAGATCGAGCACGCGCACGTCGCTGCCCCATTTGGCCCGCCGTTTGGCGATCGTCTCGCGAGCGCCGTCGGCGCTGTGCATGAGGATCGGCTCGAGCGTGCCGAAGCGGCTCGCGGTGTTCACGTCGCGAGCTACGTCGGCCACGCGCTGGCTCGGCGGAGGCGCGGCGAAGCACGCCGGCGTGGCGAGAAACCAGAGGGCGTGAACGAGCTTCGCAGGGCGCATCCCTCGGCCGTAACAGAGCCGTCCATTCCGGGAAAGAAAACGGCGCTTCGTGCCGCGGCGACGGCGTCGTGACGACCGCAGCTCAGAACGTCGCAGCGGCGACGAGATACGACTGCAAGCCGGGCACCGCGAAAGTACCGAACCCCTTGGCGACACCAAAGCGTAACCCCGTGTCGAGAAAGTACCCGAGGGTGAAGGCGAGCGAGAGCTCACCGCCGACGCCCACGTGGTACGCGCGGAGCGGATCCTTCGCGTCGATCTCGTCGTAGGCTCCGCCGTAATCGCAAAAGACGGTCCCCGCGAGGGTGCGCAGAAGGAACGGCAACGTGCTCACGCCGCGTTCGATGATCGCGATGGGAAATCGGTACTCGAGATTCGCGAGGTTGTATTGCCGCCCGAAAAACGCGCCCGGCGGATAACCGCGCAGCACGAACGCGCTCTGCACCGCGCCGTTCACCGCGGCGTCGAGCGCGTTCTGGTCCGCGAACCCACCCGAATAGTAGAGGCCGCCGACCGGGAACGTCCCGGTCGACGCACCGCCGGAGAGCGCGAGCGCGAAGACGTGGTGCGAGAGCCACGGAGCGAGCAAGTAACCGATCGCGCGACCTTGGAACGCGAGCAGCGTGCGCTCGCTGCCGGTCGCGAGGTCTGCGAAATCGGAGCTCGCCGAGAGCGAGAACCCGCGCTCGTTGCTGATGCCGTACAACGACCCGTACGCGTTGCTGTACGACCACCCCGCGTGCACCGATCCCAGGAAGCCCTCGAACGGCGTCGCGACCGGGAGCGCATCGGGATCGAGCGGCGACGCTGCCGCCGGTAGGTT
>DATBBD010000534.1:0-23482 GCA_036271175.1 Polyangiaceae bacterium
GACGGCCGTGACGAGGAGGCCGCAGCAAAGAAAAGCCGTAGGCCGACGCATGCGAGCTACGTCGGATTCGTCTCGCGACCGACGAACAAGACGGTGTTCGTGGGAATGTCGCGGATCAGGTAGAAAAACGGATGATCGAGCACGACGGTCTGATTCGCGAGGATGGCCCCGGCGTCGCGGTCGATCACGGCAGTAGCGGCTGCAGCTTCCGTCCCTTTCTCGTCGACCTTGACGAAAGCCTGATGCACCACGTCGTCGATGAAGAGCTGATCGGCGGTGGTGATGCCGGAGAAATTCGCCGCGGCGGTGAAGGCGTCGGCCATTCCGAGCGCGGACAATTCCTGCTTGAGGCTGATCGTCGCGCCCTGGACGGTGAATTTCGGCACGCCGAGAGTCACGGTCGTCGGCGCGAGCGCATCGAACACCGAACCGACGAAGTCGCCGGTGAGCCCTTGTTCGACCGCGGCGAACGCGCCGTCGTCGGGCACGATGAACACCATGGAGGTCTGCGCCCCTGCATAAGTCAACTCGACGGCGCTGTAGTTCGACCCCTTCGCGAAGCCCATGCCGGCAGTCTGGTTCATCATGTCGACGGTGCTGGTCGACCCGTCCGCGAGGTGAAACGGCGCGGGCGTCGTGTCGTTGGCGTCGAATTCGCTTTGCCAGGTGGCGTTGAAGTAAATGGCATTCACGAGAACCAGCCGAGTCGACGCACCGAGACTGCCGTCTGGCAGCAGATTGGAAATTCGGTTCTGGGTTTCGCTCGCGACCCAGGAATTGATCGCGTCGCGCGCAGCATCCGCCGCGTCGATGAAGTCCACGACGTGCATGCCGGCGCCGTAGTTCACGGCGAGCGTGTCGAGAAAGGGCTCCGCGAAGGTGAGGGTTTTCTCACCCCAGAGCGAGTCCACGACGGAGAGCTGGAAGGGCGTGCCGTTCGACGCCGGCTGCGCCTTCGAACGCGACGCGAGCGCGAGATCGAGCGCGTCGAACGCCGGGTGCAACTTGGCCGGCGGAAGCGTGAAGTCGAGCGCGCCGGCCATTTCCGCGTCGGTCGGCGCTCCGGCGCCCGCGTACGTCATCGCGAGGGCGATGGAAATGCTGTAAGGCGAATAGACGAGGTTCGACGTTTCGTCGCCAGACGCGACCTTCTGGTACAGGTCGAACGCGAACGTGGTGTTGTCTTTGACGAGCTCCGATTCATCGGCAGGATCCACGACGGGCGCCGTGTCGCGCGCGAGCTTCGATTGAACGAGCCCGAGGCCGTCCGACCCTGGCGAGCTCGAGCTGCTACACGCGACGACCGCGCCGCCCAAGGCGACCCCCAAAAAATAAGAGACCCATGAACGACGCGACGCTAGTGAACGAAGCGAACGACGTGACCGCATGAAACCCTCCGCAAGTAAGTCCAATATCGAGCTTGAAGCATTTCCTGTGCCCCGCGTAGAAATGCTCGATAGGTCGAGAAAAACCAGCGAAATAGGCGAGCGAGTGGCACAGGTTGGGTCAGAGTCCGGCGCGCGAGATGGACGCGATCGCCCGGGTATGCGGCGTTGGCGCGCGCTCTGGCTCGGCGTCGCATTCGTCCTCGGAGCCGCAATGTGCGCGTGTTCCGACACCGAACTCACGGTGAACACGGCGCCCGGCTACGTCGCGCGTGATCTTCGGGTTTCCGTCCTCGGCGTGTTCGACAACGGGCGCATGAATCAGGCGGCGTGGGACGACTGGTCGCCGATGATCGCAGCGGCACTGCACGGTACGCGGTGCGATCCGGGCTTCAGCGACGCGATGGAGAAGGACGCGCCCGCGGTGTTCTCGGACGTCGACCAGAGCACCCGGAACGACGGCATCACCGACGAGCTCTTCGACCGGCTCGGCGCGAACGCACGCGGCAATTCGATCCTCGTCGTCGAAGTGTTCGGCCATCCCAAGCAAAAGAAAACCGATTCGACACCTACCGTCGCGCCGGACTACTCGGGTCAAACGCAACGGGGTGGCGGCCGCGGCAGGCGCGGGCGCGGAGAACCGGAGAGCGTCGAACCCCCGGCGTCCACGGAGACCAACTACGAGGTTTCGATCGGCGTCTATTCGCCGTCCGTCCACGAGGTCGTCGCGAGCGTCGTGTTGAGCAACGAGTCCCCGTCGAGCGACACGCTGAACGAGTTCGCGGCCAAGCTCCGAGCGACGCTCGCCGGCGCGACGTGCGCCGGGTGGAAGTGGCAAAGCGGTGGCTAGGAGCTAGCGAGCCGTCAAAGAGCTTCTAGGGCATCTTTACCGACGAATCCGGCGTAACGTTCGCCGCGCCGCCCGCGTCGGTGAGCTCGGTGCACGGCGTGAGGCCGCCGGCCCAGAGCGCAAGGGCCTCCTGACACGTCGCGAGCTCCGCGTTCGTGAGCGGCGCGCCGAAGCGCCGACCGGTGGCGTCGACGATCGCGAATTCGCCGCTCTCCGGCGTCGAGCCCTTCGTTCCCCCGAACACGTAAGGCACGTGCGCGGGCGAGAAGCCGCAAAAGAAAGTGACGTCCGTCGCGTTCGAGTCCGCCTTCGACAGGCAGATCGTCACGGCGTCGTCTTGAAGGCCGAGGCACTCCGCTTTGGCGTTCCAGCGGAGCGGACTGAAACAATCCGAGTCGGGTTTGCAGGCTACCGCGAACGACGAGACGACCGTCATGCACCCGGCGATGAGCGCGACGCCACATCTCGGCCTCGGCGGCGACACTTCTTCTCTGGCTCCGACTCTCTCGTCGAATCCGTCATCCCACGGCTCTGACGGCACCGACGTCGCCAGCTTGGAAGAGCTGGGCCGCCATGTCTTCCAAAAACTCGTAACTCACGGGCTCGAGCGCGTCGTGCATGGCGACGGCGATCGTCCCGACCAGCCAGCGCCTCGCCCCGTGGTTCACGGTGAGCGGCAACAGACGATACCCGTCCATCGGGACGGCCGGCTCGGTGGCGCGCGCTCCCTCCGAGCGGGTCGAAACGAGTTCGGTCTCGTTGGCGTCTTCCGTGAGCTCCTCGAACGAAGAACCGACGAGCGTCAGGAGGTCCACCGGCGGTTCGGAGACGCCCAGCCGACCTACGACGACGGGTTCTTGGCGTTCTCCCGCGGTGAAGAGCCACGCTTCCTTCGCGCCGGCTCGTGCGGCCACGAGCTCGAGCGCGCGCTGCTTGCGCGCCTCGCCGCCGTCGCAGCTCGCGAGCACCGAAAGCGCGAACGTGTTGGCCAACGTGGAAAACATCGACGTGCTGGACCGCGCCGTATTCCACGTCGCGCCGGTCGACACGGAGCGCCGCAGGCGATCGTACTGCGCGATCAGCGCCGGGTTCTTGGTGGGGAAGTACCAATCGCGCATGGCGGCGAGGTGGCGTTCGAACGCGAGAGTGTCGCCTTCGACCTTCGCAATCTCGGCGCCGGTTCGATGGAGCACTCCGAGCGTCGACGGGCTCTCGTTGGGACCGTGGACATCGAACAGCTCGGCGAGCGCGGCACGGGCGCCTTCGAAATCGCCGAGGCCGGCCAGCGCCCGGCAATACTCGGTCCGAGCGAGGAGCGTCATGGCGACGTACCTGTAGTCATCGCGGTTCAGCAACCACGTCTCCTCGCAAATACGCTTGGCCGCTCGATGATCGCCGACCTCGTTGTACGCGCGTGCGAGGCCACCGCGGACCGCGCTCCAGCCGGCGACGGTGCGCGACGGGGCTTTCGCGAGAGACTTCTCGTAGCCCTCGATGGCACGCGCGGGAGCCCCGGTGAGCAGATGTTGCGTCGCGACGGCGCGTTCCCAAAACACCTCGAGCGAGGGCCAGGTATTTTTGAGCCGTTCGAGATGATCGACGACGCGTTTGTTGCCCGCCGCGTCGTGAGCGTTGCCGTACACCGCCGACATGGTGCTCGTGGACCAGATCTCGACGTGCCACGCCGAACCGTGCTGAGCGGCGTGCGCTTCCACGCGGTCGCGGTACCGTTCGGCGAGCTCGAGCTCGCCGCGAAAGCCGTGATAGAGAAATCGGAGCTGGTTCGCGATCGCGGCGCCGTTTCTCGGCCCGGCGCGCTCGATCTCCTGCAGGCGCGCGACGGCGCCCTCGTCGTCTCGCTGAGTCTCGAGCACCGCGAGCGAGTAGAGCGCACCGACGCGCAGGGCGCGCTGGGTCTCCGGCGGAAAGCCCGCGTCGAAGATCCGCTCGAGCATGCTCGACCAGCCCGCGTGCGAAGCGCTGTAGCTATCTTCGGTCATCCCGATGACGAGCCGGCAATACTCGTGCGCCGCGGACGCCACATGACTCGGTCCGAGAACGGTGAACGGGCGGAGGGCCTCGGCGAACCGCTCCTCGCGGGACCGATCGATCACGGCCGATGACACGGCGACGAGCGTCATCACGGTGCGAACGAGCCAGCCGACCAGAACGACGGCGTCGGGCGTGCTTTCGGTCCGGGCCTCCCCATCATCGAAAACGGGAGCTTTGCCGAGCGCTGCGAACAGGCCGGCTCGATCGTACTCGCGCGGACCATCGCAGGAGGCCGACAACCCGAGCGCTCGCTCGAGGCAAAGAATGGCTTCGTCCCCGTATCGGAACGCGAACGTCGGCGAGATTTCGTAGCTCGCCTGGACGAGCGGCACGAGCAGATCGAGAAGCGCCAGGTTCGACCTTGCACCGCGACGATAGACGTCGAGAGCCGCTTCGAGCGCGTCGCTCCTCTTCGCGAAGAGACGCGGCGCGTCCTTTCTTTCGAGCATCTTGCGCGCCAAACGCGCGATCAAATCCGCGCCGCGCATCTCGTGACCGGCTCGGATGAGGTGGAGCCCGGCCGCCATTCCCGCCGCCGGATTACGCTCGGACCCGTCGAGCAGGCTCTCGGCGACGCGGACGTGGATCGTCCTCCGCGAATCGTCCGAGAGACGCGCCAGCACCGACGTACAGAGCCCCGCGTTCGCGAATCGATACCCTTCGGGACCATGCAAGAGGACGTCGGCGCGAGCGAGCTCCTCCAGTGCGGCGATCACGTCCCTGCTGGACAGGTAAGGGGCTTCGAGCGCGACGCAGGTGTCGAGCGGAGCGGAGCGGTCGAGAACCGAAAGCGTCGCGGCGACGCGATGCGCGTTCTCCGAACAGTGGAGAAGTCGATCTTCCATGACCAGCGCGACAGGAGGCAGCGCGCTCGAGGGGATCTGGAGCGGGAGGGTCCACGACCCGGCCGCGTAGCGAACGACGCCGGTCGCCACCCACAGCTCGAAGAGCTGCATACAGTGCGCGGGATTGCCGTTCGTGGCCCCATAGAGTCGACTCGCCGTGCGGAGCACGTGAGGCACGTCGCCGAACGCCGTTCGCACGAGCTCGGCGACGCCGGGTTCCGAGAGCTCGCGCAGGCGGATGGCCGTGCCGCCTTCGCGCAAGGCTCGAACGGCGGGGGAATAGTCGTTTCTGGTTCGGATGAGCGCGGTCGTGATGACGAACAACGACTCGTTCCGCGCCATCCGCGACAGCATCAACAGGAGAGCGGCGCTCTCCGGGTCCGCGTGGTCGACGTCGTCGACCACGATGACCAGCGCGTGCTTCCGCGCGACTTCGCGAATCCCCCGCTCGATCGCCTCGGGAAGCGCCTCTATCGCCCGCGTCTGACTCGCGACGAGCGGCTGATCCGTTGCCTCATTCGCGTCGAGGTCGAGCTCCGAAAACAGCTCGGGCCAGATCGTGCCGAGCGCGCTCGGCTCCGCGGCGAAGACTTTTTCCACGGCGTTCGGCAAGAGGCGAAAAAGGTGCTGCACGAGAGTTCGCGCGGTGGAAAAAGCACCGGAGTGTCGAGACGAGGTAGCCCGGAGTACCGTCATCCCGAGAAGCTCCGCGCGGAGCCCGACCTCGCCGACGAAACGGCTCTTCCCGACGCCGGCTTCGGCATCGACGAAGATCGCGCCGCCTCGGCCCTCGCGCACGCGGTCGAGCCGTCGTTCGACGCGTTCGAGCTCGGTCTTCCTATCGACCAGCGCGGCGCCGATGAAATAGGACCCCGCCGCTTGCTCCTCGTGCGCCGGCTCGAGGCCGCCCACGGTGTTGAGCCGATCGATGACCTCCGCGGCGCTCGATGGTCGCGCCAGCGCGTCCATGCTGAGTAACGAGAGCACCAGCTGGTCGAGCTCGGGAGAAACTTCGGGCGCGTGTTGCGAAGGGGGCGCCGGGCTCCCGCGCCACGCGGCGGTGAGCTGGTTCACCTTTCGCACCGGGAAAGCATGACGACCCGTAAGCACGTAGTAGGCGAGCGCGCCGAACGAGAACAGATCCGCCCGCTGATCCATGGTTTCGCCGTACAGCGCCTCCGGCGGAATTGCCGGCGGCGTACCGACGAGGTCTTCGGAGACGCCGAACGACGCGAGGGCGCCGAAGTCGATGAGCTTGCAACCCCCGTCGGGCAACGTGCGGACGTTCCGCGGCGACACGTCTCGATGGAGCAATCTGCGCGCGTGAAGCAACGCGAGCGACGACGCGACGTCGCGTAAATACCGGCAAGCGAGCGCAGGAGCGAGCGGTGACAGCTCGCGGAGATCCGAACCCTCGAGGAGCTCCATCGTGTAATAGGGCCCGTCGGCGTCCACTCCGTAGTCGTAGACTTCGATGATGCGAGGATGCTCGAGCGACGAGAGCACGTAGAATTCGCGCTCGAAGAGCGTCGCCATTCGCCGCGAGTCGTTCTTCGTCAGGCGCTTGAGCGCGACACGCCGCCCCGTCGATTCGTCGACTGCGGAAAACACGGTCGCCATGCCGCCCCGCGCGAGCTCTTTCTCGACACGGAATCGCCCTTGCGTCGTGGGGGGTTCGCTCTGAAGGGGGAGCATGGGAGCACGACCGCCCGCGCATGCCGGAGATCGAACCTCAATCATAACCTGGCGCCCTCCGAGCGGCTCGACGGGGCCGATGTGCGACGTCGGCGAGATGTCGAAAAGCGTCGGCCACCGCGGTCCCCCGTCCGGCGTCGTTCAGGATCCTTCGGTGACGCTTTGCGGAAATATCAGAGGATTTTATTCTCGGAGTGACGGCGCGATCAGCGCGCCGAATATTTGACGAGCGCGCTATCCCATTGCCCGGGAGCCGGCGTGAGCGTCGCGCCGCCTCCGAAATCCACCGCGCTCTGAAACGTGGCGGTCAGATAGAGCGCGCCGGAAGCGTCGAGCGCGACGCCGAGACCGCGGTCTGGCGCAGGACCGCCGGTCGCGAAGGACCAGAGCGGGTTGCCGTTCGCGTCGAGCTCCGCGACGAAGATGTCGATCGCGCTGGCCGGGCCCGCGTCGGCCGCGCGCGACGCGTCGAAGGTCCTGTCTCCGATCGTGAGCCGATTTCTAAATTCGCCGGTGCGAGCGAGCCGTCCGGCATGACGGCGAGATCGCGCACGAGGTCGTCCGCGTCGCCGCCGAATCGCGTCGACCACACGTGCGCCAGCGACGGCGACAGCTTCGCGACGAAGAAATCGTCGCCGCCAGCCGACGACAGCGCCTTGCCGCCGAGCACGGACAAGGTCGGACTGTCGAACGACCCGGCCAGAACGACGTTACCGGCGCCGTCGAGATGCGCCTGCGCGATCACCTCGTCGCCCGAGCCGCCGAACGCGACGACGCGCGACATCACCCCCGACGTCGAGACCCGCGCGACGAAGACGTCGGTGCCACCGGCGCTGGTCAGCGTCGTGGCCATCGGAGTGGTCGGAAACGTCACCGCGCCGCTGAACGTGCCGATGACGACGACGTCGCTTCCGGTGTAGAGCGCGACCGACGCTTTGTCGTCGCCCGCGCCGCCGAACACGGTCGCCGCCCCGAGTGTGCCGTCGGGCTCGTCGTATCGGGCGACGAACGCGTCCCAGCCTCCGGCGCTCGCGTGCGAGACGCCGCCGATCTTCGCGGTACCGAGAAAGCTGCCGGCGACCAGCGCGTCGCCCGAACCGTCGAGTGCGACGCTGGCGCCGAACGCCTCGGCGTCGGTGTTGATCGTCTTATCCCAACGGTAGTCGCCGTTCGCCGCGAGGCCCGCGACGTACACGTCGTAGCGGCCCGGATTGCCGGCGAACGCGGGGAAATCTGGCCCACCGATGTTCCCGGTGCCGTTGTACAGCCCGGTGAGGAAAATGCGATCGTCGCCGTCGAGCGTGAACGTCACCGGATAGTCCTCGGCGGTGCCGCCGTAACCGCGCGCCCAATCGACCGCGCCGTTCGCGAGAACACGGCTCAACATGACGTCGGCGGAGCCGTGACTCTTCAAGCTGAACGCGCCGAGCGAGATGTCTTTCGTGTCGAAGAACGTGCCGCTCACGATCGCCGCGCCCTTCGAGTCGATCGCGACGTGTGCGGCGAAGGACTGGTCGTAAGACAACTGCCAGAGGTAACGCCCGCGACGGCCGCCGTCCGACGCATCGGTCGACGGCGAATTCGCATCCGGAGCGGCGTCGGCGATCGGCGTCCCGGCGTCACGGGAAGCGTCGACCTCCGACGTGCCGCCGGACGCGGTGCCCCCCGATGCAGTCCCACCCGTTGCGGTCGATGACCCGCCGCTCGATACGCCTCCGGTCCCGCCCGCCCCGGTTCGGGCTCCGCTTCCCGCGTCGGAGTGAGAGCTGCCGTTCGACATCGACGACGAGCACGCGCCTGCGACGAGCAGAACCGAAAAACCACCGAACGCGACGTACCGACGTAGAAGGGCTTTCACGACGATCGGCGAGCGTACCACGACGCGCCGCGCGTCCTGGCGAGGTACCCTTTAATCCGCGGACTCGGCCGGCGTGGCGCGCGTGGTCGCCGCGGCGACGCGTCTCAAACGACGCGTGCGGTGAGAACGACGCGATCCCCATTCACTTCGAGGGTCAGGGTCGCTTCCATCGCGATGCGAGACAAGCCGAGCATGGTGGCCCCCTCGGGCAAGCGCTGGGTGCGCTGAAGCGCCTTCGTGAACGCTTCGCGCGGCGGCTCCGCGCGCGTTCGCTGGTACTCCTTGTCGAGCAAGGCGAGACGAGACGGGTGCGCCTTGTTCGAGACGCGGATCTCGATCCCGCCGCTCTTGAAGGATTCCAGAAACCGGAGCTCGAGCTCGATCTCCGAGCTCGGGTCGCCGTACTTGACGGCGTTCTCGAGAAGCTCTTGCGCGACGATGTTCAGCTTGTCCGCCGTGCCGTTGTAGCCGCGCCCGCGCGCGGCGAGATCGATGTACTGCCGAAGCGGCTCGATATGGTTCCACTTCGGCGGGAACCGCACGAACAGCGTCATGTCCGACGCGAGGCCCGAGGAACCCATCACGGCCCCGATTGAACCACCACGTGCTCGCCGCCGAGGCTTTGAATTGCCGACAGGGTCGTTTCCTGCCACGTGACGTTGGGCTTCGTGACGAAATGAAGGACGTACTGCTTTGCGTCCGGCTCCTTGCGAATCCACTCCACCCAGTCGACGAGCGACCGGATGGATGACGAGTTCATGAACTTGAGCTTCGAGAGATCGACCGTGAGGCGCGGTAAGCCGGACTCGATGGTCGCCGCGTGAATGCGACGCAAGAACGGCGTCACGGTCGCCGAAGGGTCGCGCATCGAGAGCGTGCCCGTGAAGCGCACGATACCGTCGACGACCGCGATCTCGACACCCTCCATCGTCAGCGGGGAAATGCCGGCAAGTCGTTTGCTCATGGAACACCTCGCGCAGTGATGCACACCCTGCCGGGTGTGATGGACAGATCCAGATTGACGCGTCCTTCGTGGCGGATGCGGGCGAGCCCGAGACCCGATTGAGTCTCGGGCAACGTCGCGGCTCGCTTGAGCGCCTGGACGTACGCCTCCGCGGCCGAAACGCGGTGCAGCTCGGCGAATGTTCGCTTCAAGTTTTCCGCCTGCTCGTCGGACGTCGTGTTGGCGACGCGTACCAACACTTCGGTGACGCCACGTTCGATGCGGAGCTCGAGCTCCTTGTCGTTCCCGTAGCGGATCGCGTTCTCCACGAGTTCGTGAACGACGACGGCCACCCGCTCGCCGATCGCGTCGTCGTCGAAGGTTGCTTTCGCGAAGAAACCGCAGAATTCACGCACGGTATCGACGTAAAGCCAAAGCGGCTTGAACCTCAATTGGACGAGCCGATGTGAATCGGGTGCTTCGACTTGGGTCATTGGCCACCACGGATCGAGAGGCCCCACCCTTCACGGCGCAGGCCGACGTAACCGCCACCTCTTCGACGAAGACTCACTCCTCGGAGCATCCAACGTACGCTCTTGTCGGGAGCGGCGCACGAGTTTCAGGAGACGCGGGTCGTGTGTCCGTTCTCGTCATCACTCGGTCGGCGTTCACGTGTGCGGTGACGGAATTCGTCAAGTAAGCATTCGGATGACACGCGGGTGGCGCGGTCGGATCTCGACAGGTCGTGCATCGTATCCACGAAAAAAATGAGTCGCGACCACGCTCCGTGAGGGGCTATCGTCCGAGGTTCTCAACGGAAGGATCTCAGGGGAGATGCGATCCGCTCGGTGCGCCATAGATGTCGATGGGCTCGTGCAAGGAGTCGGTTTTCGACCCTTCGTGCACGGTCTCGCTGGTCGCCACGGCCTAGGCGGCTTCGTGCGAAATGGCCCCTTCGGCGTTCACATCGAGGTCGAGGGCGACGAGTCGGCGATCACCGAGTTCGTGGACGAACTTCGGGTCGGCGCTCCGGCTCTGGCTACCGTCGAACACATCGTGTGCCGTTCGGCTCCGCTGAAAGGCGATCCGCGATTTCGGATCGAGCCGAGCGAGGTCGGCAGCGAGGGCCGCTTCGTCGTGCCCGCGGACGTCGCGACCTGCCGCGACTGCCTCTCGGAGTTGTTCGGCGAGAACGATCGCCGTCGCGGCCATCCGTTCATCAACTGCACGGGGTGCGGGCCGCGGGCGAGCATCGTCACCGAGCTCCCGTACGACCGCGAGCGGACGACGATGTCCGCGTTCGAGCTCTGCGCTGCTTGCCAGGCCGAATACGAATGCCCGACGGATCGACGGTTCCACGCGCAACCCATCGCGTGTCCGGAGTGCGGGCCGCGCCTCTCGTTGCGGTCGGCAACCGGAGGCCGGGTTCCCGGTGACGCGCTCGCCGAATTCGCGACGACGATCCGCCGGGGCGGACTCGGTGCACTGAAGGGCATCGGAGGATTTCACCTCGTGTGCGACGCGACGAACGAAACGGCGGTCGCCGAGCTCCGGCGCAGAAAGAACCGCGAAAGAAAGCCGTTCGCGGTGATGGTCGGCGGGCTCGCCGCCGCGGAACGCATCGTCGTGCTCGACGAGCTCTCTCGCCGAGCGCTGACGTCGGCGGCCGCGCCGATCGTCGTCGCGCCGTGCCGCGAGCCATCGTCGATTTCGGTCGAAGTCGCGCCGGGCACCGGAACCCTCGGCGTGATGTTGCCGTACGCGCCGCTTCATCACTTGTTGCTCGCTCGCCTCGACGGCCGCGCGCTCGTCGTCACCAGCGGCAACGTCTCCGAGGAGCCCATCGCATGCACCGACGCCCAGGCGCTCGCGCAGCTCGGAAGCGTCGCGGATCTCTTTCTGACCCACGATCGCCCGATCGAACTCCGCATGGAGGACTCGGTCGTGAGGACGACCGGTAATGCGATCATTCCGATTCGGCGCTCACGGGGGTACGCGCCACTTCCGATCGATTTGCCGTTCGCCGTCGAGACGCCGACGCTCGCCGTCGGCGGACACGACAAGGCCGTCTTCTGCATGGGGTTCGAGCGTCGCGCCGTCTTGAGCCCGCATTTCGGTAATCTCGAGAGCTACGCGGCGCACTCCGCTTTCGGACGAGCCGTCGAGCATTTCGAGCGGCTATTTCGAATTCACCCGACGTGCGTGGTTCACGATTTTCATCCCGACTACGCGACGACGGAATACGCGCTCGACCGCTCGCAAGCGGGCGCGTTCTCCGAGCGTGTCGCGGTGCAACATCATCACGCGCACCTCGCGAGCGTCATGGCCGAAAACGAGCTCGACGGGGACGTCATCGGAGTGTGCTTCGACGGCGCCGGGTACGGGACGCAGGGCGGCTCGTGGGGCGGCGAATTTCTCGTCGGCGGCTATCGTGCGGTCGAGCGCGCCGCTCACGTCGCGGAAGTCGACTTGCCCGGTGGAGATCGAGCGGCGCGGCAGCCGTGGCGCTCGGCACTCGGACACCTGCGCGCCGCGGGCCTGTCGAGTCGCGCGGCGGACCTGCTCCCTCACGTAGAAAAGGGCTCGCTGCGCGCACTGCAGAGAATGATGGACCGCGGCGCGGCCTGCGAGAAGACGAGCAGCGTCGGGCGTCTGTTCGACGCCGTCGCTGCGCTCGCCAACGTGTGCGCGGCGTCCACCTACGAGGGCGAGGCGGGCATGCGACTCGAAGCGCTCGCCGAACGGAGCGAACCTTCGGGCGCGTACCCGGTCGAGCTGGTGGACGTCATCCGCAGCAGTCGTCGATCTCGCTCACCGGAAGGAGCGCGGCCGTTCGTCGTGGATCCGGCACCGTTGGTGTTCGGCGTCGTTCGCGACGTGGCCCACCTCGTGCCGTCGACGGTCATCGCACGCCGGTTTCACTCCGCCGTCGTCGAGCTCGTGGCGCTCGCTTGCGAGCGTATTCGCGCCGAGCGCGGCATCGACCGCGTCGCGCTGAGCGGCGGCGTTTTCCAGAACGCGATCTTGTCTCGCGAGATCCCGATCCGGCTCGAAGCGGGCGGTTTCTCGGTGTTCCAGCACCACGTGGTGCCGCCGAACGACGGCGGGCTCGCGCTCGGACAGCTCGCGGTCGCCGCGCACCGCCCGCCAATCGGACCGGGAACACGAGAGAACGGGGCGAGCTGAATGTGCCTCGCGGTTCCTGGACGCGTCACGGAAGTGTTCGACGACGACGGCATCCGCATGGGCAAAGTGAGCTTCGGCGGCGTCGCGCGGAAAATCTGTTTCGAGTGCGTCCCTGACGCTCGTCCCGGCGAGTACGTTCTGGTGCACGTCGGCTTCGCCCTCTCGCGGATCGACGAGCAGGAAGCGGCCCGGGTCTTCGAGCTCCTTCGGGAGCTCGAGCCGGAGAGCGAGTTCGTCGAGGAAGCGTCGTGAAATTCATCGACGAATATCGCGACGGCGGCGCGGTCGAAAAACTCGTCCACGCGATCGAGCGCGAAGCGACCCGGCCGCACGTGATCATGGAGGTCTGCGGCGGGCAGACGCACAGCATCGTCCGTTACGGCATCGACGAGCTCTTGCCGCCGAACGTCGAGCTCGTGCACGGCCCGGGCTGCCCGGTCTGCGTGACGTCGCTGGAGACGATCGATCGCGCGCACGCGATCGCATCGGAGCCGGGCGTCATTTTTTGTTCCTTCGGCGACATGCTCCGCGTTCCGGGCTCGAGCGGCGACCTGTTCGATCGGCGCTCTGCGGGCGCGGACGTTCGCGTCGTGTACTCACCGCTCGACGCGCTCAAGATTGCCGTCGAAAATCCGACCCGCGAGGTCGTCTTTTTCGCCATCGGGTTCGAGACGACGGCGCCGGCGAGCGCCCTGTCGATCGCGCTCGCGCGCCGGCAAAAACTGGGGAATTTCAGCGCGCTCGTTTCCCACGTGCGCGTCCCTCCGGCGATGACGTCGATCCTCGGAGCGCCGGACAACCGCGTACGCGCCTTCCTCGGGCCAGGCCACGTGTGCGCGGTCACCGGTCTCGACGAGTATCGTCCCATCGCCGAACGGTTCGGCGTGCCGATCGTCGTCACCGGCTTCGAGCCGCTCGATCTCGTCGAAGGGATCCTCCGCACCGTGCGCTTGCTCGAGGCGAGCGACCCGCGTGTGGAGAACCAATACGGTCGCTCGGTTCGCGAGCACGGCAACACCGACGCTCGCCGCTGGTTGGACGAGGTGTTCGAGGTCACCGATCGCAAATGGCGCGGCATCGGCGCCATCGCGGACAGCGGATATCGAGTGCGCGATGCCTACCGGGAACAGGACGCCGAGCACCGCTTCGACGTCGCGGCGATCGAGCCGCGCGAACCGCCGGATTGTCTCAGCGGGCAGATTCTACGCGGCGTCAAAAAGCCTTCACACTGCCCGTTGTTCGGCACGCGATGTACGCCCGAGACGCCGCTCGGCGCGACCATGGTCTCGTCGGAAGGGGCTTGCGCGGCGTACTACGCCTCGGGACGCCACCTCGTTCGCTTGGGTACCCGTCGCGACGAACGGAGGGCGGACCCATGAGCGCGTGCCCGGTTCCGCGATCGAGCTACGACGCGATCGTCCTCGGGCACGGCAGCGGCGGACGGCTCAGCCACGACCTCGTCGCGCGCGTGTTCGGTCCCTCATTTTCCTACGACGAATCGTTCGCCGTCGAAGATCAGGCCATCGTCCGGATCCCGGGCGCCGGGGAGATCGCGCTCACCACGGACTCGTTCGTCGTCGATCCGTTGTTCTTCCCCGGAGGCGACATCGGAAAACTCTCCGTGTTCGGCACGGTGAACGATCTTGCCGTGGGCGGCGCGACGCCGCTCTCGATCGCAGCGGCGTTCATCCTGGAAGAGGGCTTCGACATCGCGACCCTGCGTCTGATCGCGGAGTCGATGCGAACGGCGTGCGACCAAACCGGCGTCCGGCTCGTCACCGGCGACACCAAGGTCGTCGAGCGAGGACGAGGCCACGGCGTCTTCATCACGACCACCGGCGTCGGCGTACGGAGACCCGGCGTGCGACTCTCCGCGACCCTCGCGCGGCCCGGCGACCGCGTCATCGTCTCGGGCACGCTCGGCGATCACGGGATCGCCGTGCTGGCGGCGCGCGAAGGCATCGAGCTCGAGACGTCGCTCGTGAGCGATCTTGCGCCCCTGACCGGGCTCGTCGACGCGATGCTCGTCGCTTCGACGGAAATCCATTCCATGCGCGACCCGACTCGCGGCGGATTGTCGAGCGCGCTCTTCGAGATCGCGAACGCGTCGAAGGTCGGCGTCGTGATCCACGAGAGCAAACTGCCGCTCAAGGCCGAAGTCCGCGGCGCGTGCGAGCTACTCGGGTTCGATCCGATGTACGTCGCGAACGAGGGAAAGCTCGTCGCCATCGTCGCGCCGGAAGCGGCGGACGCAGTCCTCGAAGCGATGCGCCGTCACCCGCTCGGCAAAGACGCCGCCATCGTGGGCGAGGTCGTCGGCGACCATCCCGGCATCGTGACGTCACGGTCCGTCATCGGCGGCGAACGCATCGTGGCGCTCCTCGCCGGCGAACAGCTCCCCAGGATTTGCTGAAAGAAGGCCATGAACCAAGCCGCCGTTCGCAAGCTGACCGACCCCCCCGCCGTCTCGGAGCTCGACGTGCTCTGGATCACCGCGGGCCTGTCCTGCGACGGCGACTCGATCTCGATCACCGCCGCGACGCAACCGAGTCTGGAAGACATTCTGCTCGGTGCGCTTCCGGGTTTGCCCAAGGTTCACCTTCATCACCCGGTGCTGTCGTTCGACACGGGCGAAGACTTTCTCGTTCCGTTCCGCGCGGCCGCCGAGGGCCGGCACACGCGACCGTTCTTATTGGTCATCGAAGGCTCGATCCCCAACGAGAAGATCAAGACCGAGGGTTACTGGGCCGCATTCGGAACCGATCCCGAGACCGGACAGCCCATCAAGACGTGCGATTGGATCGACCAGCTCGCGCCCAAAGCCTGGGGAGTCGTCGCGATCGGCACCTGCGCGACGTACGGCGGCGTGCACGCGATGAGCGGAAATCCGACCGGCGCGATGGGCCTCGGCGACTATCTCGGGTGGGATTTCCGGTCCGCCGCAGACGTACCGATCGTGTGCGTTCCCGGCTGCCCGGTGCAGCCGGACAACTTCATGGAGACGTTGCTCTATCTCCTTTATCAAGCAGCCGGGCTCTCGCCGATGATCCCGCTCGACGCGGGACATCGTCCGCGGTGGCTCTTCGGTCAGACGGTGCACGAGAGCTGCGATCGCGGCGGCTACTACGAGCAGGGAGATTTCGCCGCCGAGTACGGTTCACGAAAATGCATCGTGAAGCTCGGCTGCTGGGGGCCGGTCGTCCTCTGTAACGTCGGGAGCCGCGGTTGGATGAACGGCATCGGCGGTTGCCCGAGCGCCGGGGGGATTTGCATCGGCTGCACCATGCCGGGCTTCCCCGACAAATTCATGCCGTTCATGGATGAGCCGCCCGGCGCGAAAATGTCGACGGCCGCGGTGCTCATGTACGGACGCACGGTGCGATCGCTTCGAAACTTCACGAAGTCGGCGCTCGACAAAGAGCCCGCCTGGCGCCACTCCCGCGCCGAGCTCACGACCGGTTACGACGCGCGAACCTATGCGGCGAGCAGCGCCGGAAAGAACGAAGCGAAGCGATGACCAATCCCGGCGAGCTCGTCGAAAAGTCCTGGGATCCGATCACGCGGATCGTCGGCAGCCTCGGCATTCACACGACGATCGACTTCGGCAAAGCCGAGGTCGCCGATTGCTGGAGCACGTCGTCGATCTTTCGAGGCTACAGCGTCTTTTTGAAGGGGAAAGATCCGCGCGATTCGCATTTCATCACCAGCCGCATCTGCGGGATCTGCGGCGACAATCACGCGACGTGTTCGGTCTACGCGCAGAATATGGCGTACGGCGTGAAACCGCCGCACCTCGCGGAGTGGATCATCAACCTCGGCGAAGCGGCCGAGTACATGTTCGACCACAATCTGTTTCAGGACAATCTGGTCGGGGTCGACTTTTGCGAAAAAATGGTGCGCGCGACGAACCCCGGCGTGTTCGCGCTCGCGGAAAAGACGGCCGCGCCCAACGCCGAAGCGCACGGCTATCGGACCATCGCCGACATCATGCGCGCGTTGAATCCGTTCTCCGGCGAGTTCTATCGGCTCGCGCTCGAGATGAGCCGGACGACACGGGAAATGTTTTGTTTGATGGAAGGGCGGCACGTCCATCCCTCGACGCTTTACCCGGGCGGGGTGGGGACGGTTCCCACGGTTCAGATCCTGACCGACTACCTCACGCGCCTCATGCGGTACGTCGAGTTCATGAAGCGGTCGCTCCCCTTACACGATGATCTCTTCGATTTTTTTTATGATGCCCTGCCCGGCTATGAAAAAGTCGGGAACCGGCGGATTTTGCTGGGGTGTTGGGGTTCGTTCCAGAACCCGGAAACCTGCGATTTTCGGTACGAAACCATGACGAACTGGGGTCGCGACATGTTCGTCACGCCCGGCGTCGTCGTCGACGGGAAGCTTCTGACCACCGACCTGGTCAAAATCAACCTCGGCATCCGCATCCTCCTCGGGAGCTCGTTCTACGAGGACTGGGAAGAGAGCGGCGAGCACTTCGTGAAGAAGGACCCGCTCGGCAACCCGGTCGACAAGCGCCACCCCTGGAACCAGACGACGATCCCGAAGCCGCAGAAGCGCGATCTCGCCGGAAAGTACACCTGGGTGATGTCGCCGCGGTGGCTCGACGAGACGAGCGGCGATCACCTCGCGCTCGACACCGGCGGCGGACCGCTCGCGCGTCTCTGGACCACGGCGCTCGCGGGCACCGTGGACATGGGTTACGTCAAAGCCACCGGCAAGAGCGTCGTCATCCGGCTTCCGAAGACGCAATCGCGTCCGGAAGTGGAGTTCGAGTGGCGCATCCCGCAATGGAGCAACACCCTCGAACGAAACCGCGCGCGCACTTACTTCCAGGCCTACGCCGCGGCGTCGGCGTTCTATTTCCTCGAGCGCGCGTTCGCCGAGATCCACGCCGGTCGCACCCAGACGTTCACGCCGTTCGAGGTTCCCGACGAGGCGATCGGTTGCGGCTTTCACGAGGCCGTCCGCGGCGTGCTCTCGCATCACCTGGTGATTCGCGGGAAGAAAATCGCGAACTACCACCCCTATCCGCCGACACCTTGGAACGCGAGCCCGCGCGATTCGTTCGGAACGAAGGGCCCCTACGAAGACGCGATCACCGGGTGCCCGCTCTTCGAGGAGAACGGCCAGGCCGACTTCAAGGGCATCGACATCATGCGCACCGTGCGGAGCTTCGACCCGTGCCTGCCCTGCGGCGTGCATATGTACATGGGCGGCGGACGCGAGCTCGTGGTGCGTCATTCGCCGACCTTCGGAGTCGCGATCAAATGAGCGCCGCGGAATTTTCCGAGCGCATGCGTCGCCTGGGAGAGCTCGTCGAAGAGGTCGAGGCCGGAGGCGACGCGAAGCAACTCGAGCCCGTTCGCGCCCTGGTTCGCGCGGTCCTCGAGGTGCATCGAGAAGGGCTGCGCGACGCGCTCGCCGTCGCGGGCGACGCGACCGAAGGGGGCGGCGAGCGACTCGTCCGTGCCCTCGTCGAACGGCCGAGCATCCGGAGCCTGTTGCTCTTTCACGACTTGCATCCCGACGCGCTCGCGACGCGCGTCGAGCGCGCCGTCGGCGCCGCCAACGACGCAGCGCGCGTGGAGGCGCGGGCAGCGCTCGAACATCTCGACCACGAGCGCGCGATCGTGCGCATTTCCGGGGGAACCGCAGCGGCGCAGGGGCTCCTCGAGCGGACGCTCGCGCGCACCGTCGATGAGCACGCGCCCGACGCGGAGCTGGTCGTCCTCGGCGTCGAAGCCGCCGCGCCCGTGAACCTGATTCCGGTGTCGCGGCTCGTCGCGCGCGCGGGAGGCGCGACGCGATGACGGCACGGTTGGCTTTGCGCGCGGCGAGCGACGAATCGACGTCGCGCCCGGTGTCGCGGGGGCTCGCGTCGCTCCGCAAATTTACGACGCCGCAGGCCGTACCGCAGACGTCGCGCTGCGACCTGTGCGGCAACGACGTCCGGGACCCGCACGAGCACGTCTTCGAACCGCGCGAGCGCCGGCTCTCGTGCGCGTGCACGAGCTGCGCGATCTTGTTTCCGTCTTCACCGGGGAGCCGGCACCGACGGGTCGTCACGCGGGCGGAGCGGCTAACGACCACGTTCGGCGCGGACGACTGGGAGCTCCTCGGCGTCCCGGTGCGGCTCGCTTTTTTCGCGCCCAGCGACGTGCACGACAAGCTGCTCGCGGTCTACCCGAGCGCGCGCGGCACGGTGGAGACGCTCTTGCCGATGCACACCTGGCAAACCCTCGTCGAAGCGCACCCCGAGCTTTCCGCAGTCGAGCACGACGTCGAGGGACTCCTCGTCGACGCCGTGAAGAGTCCCCCGTCGATGTACCGCGCGTCGATCGACGTGTGCTTCGGATTGCTCGGCGCGCTCCGCACTTCCGGCGCAGGGCTCGTAGGATCGGCCGGCATCGACGGCTTCATCGCGGCGGTCCGCGGAGGCGCGCATGGTTGAGCTCGCGTTTCGGATCGCGCGGATGGAGCCGGTGACCTCCACCGTGAGCCCTCACATCGGCTTGTCGCTCGAAGTGTCGTGCGCAAATTCGCACCAACAAATCGAAAGCGTCCTTCTCCGCTCCACCGTGCGCATCGACGCGGCCGCGCGAAAGCACGATCCCGCCGAGCGCGAACGTCTCCGCGAGTTGTTCGGCGGCGCGGGAGTCTGGGAGCGGTCGTCGAAGAGCCTCCTGTGGACCGAAACGACGTCCGTGCTTCCCGGCTTTTCCGGCACGACGACGGTCGAGCTCTTGCTCGCGGCGAGCTACGACCTCGAGCACGCGACGTCGCGCTACCTCTCGGCGCTCGGCGGCGGTGAAGCGCCGATCGTCGTGCATTTCCGAGGCACGATCTTCCATCGCTCCACGTCGGGGCTCGAAGTCGCGCAGATCCCGTGGGACCGTGAGGCGCGGTTCCGCATGCCCGTCGCGTGCTTCCGCGATGCGCTCGAGCGCCACTATTCGAACGCCGCCGTCGTGCCGCTCCGGCGCGACGTGTTCGAACGGCTCGACCGCTACCGCGCCGCCCAAGGGCTCGCGACGTGGGAGCTCGCGGTCGAGCGGTTGCTCGGGGTCGCCCCCTCGCGAGGCACGGCGTGACCACCGACCTTGCCGAACAGGTCGCGCGCGCTCTCCTTTACGAAGGGTACGCGCTCTATCCGTATCGTCCGTCGAGCCTCAAAAATCGGCAGCGGTGGATGTTCGGCACGCTCTACCCGCCGGCGTTCTGTCGCGCGGCATCGGCCGGCGACCGCTTCGAAATGGCGACCGAGTGTCTCGTGAAGGCCGACCCCGGCGGCGCTCCCTCGGTGCGCGTCGCCGTTCGGTTTCTCGAGCTCGACGGGACGAGCGATCGAACGAACATCGACGACCCTCCGGCGGCGAGCGAGCGCTCGATCGATCCGGGGTTATTCCCGCTCGTCGCCGAAGACTCGACCGACAGCGTCGCGATCGTCACCTTGCCGCGACTGGCGGCGCGGGTCACGGCGCGATCGACGCCGCTCGGCGAGCACCTCTTCAAGATTCGTGTCGCGATCGCGAACACGACGGACATCGACGATCCGACGATGACGCGCGCGCTCTCTCTCTTTCGATCCCTGGTGTCGGTGCACGCCATATTGAGATGCGAAGGAGGGAAATTCGTGTCGTTGCTCGAGCCGCCCGAGGAGCTCGCGCCGCGGATCTCGTCACTCGTGAGCGACGGCCTCTGGCCGGTGCTCATCGGCGAGCCGCACCTCGCGAGCACGATGCTCGCGTCGCCGATCATCCTTTACGATTGTCCGAAGGTCGCACCCGAGAGCCCCGGCGATCTGTTCGACGCGACGGAGATCGACGAAATTCTCACCCTCCGGATCTTGACGTTGACCGAGGAAGAGCGGCGCGAAATGGCTCGTGCGGATCCGCGGTGTCGCGCGATCTTGGAGCGGACCCTGGCACTCGACCCTGCAGCGCTCGCGTCGCTCCACGGTGCGTGGCGAGAACGCGGGGCCCCGTCCGCCACGGCGGCAAGCGGTCACGCGTTTCGTCGCGGCGATCGCGTCGTCGTGAAACCGCGGCCGCAAGGTGACGTCCTCGACATCGCGCTCGCCGGCGAGGCCGCGACGATCACGTCGATCGAGGAGGATCTGGAGGGCCGCGTGCTGTTCGGCGTGACCATCGACAGCGACCCGGGGAAGGACCTCGGAGAACAAGGACGGCCCGGCCATCGCTTCTTCTTCGCGCGCGAAGATTTGGAGAGGGCGCCATGACGCGCGTGCTCGTCGCGGGCATCGGCAATGTGTTCCTGGGTGACGACGGGTTCGGCGTTGCCGTCGTGGAACGCCTCGCGAAGCGCAAGCTGCCCGACGGAGTGTCGCTCATGGACGCTGGGATCCGCGGCTTCGACCTGACGATGGCGCTGCTCGACGACTACGCTGCGGCCATCCTGGTGGACGCCACCGCTCGCGGCGGCGCGCCCGGCACGCTCTACGTGATCGACCCCGATGCGGACGACGCGGCGCCTGGCGACGACGCGTCCACCGCCGACCGCTCGACGAACGACGGCGCGGACGGGTTCGGGGGCGATACGGCGCTCCTCGACGCGCACTCGCTCGAGCCGGCTAAAGTGCTCGCGTATTTGCGGGCGTGCGGGAAGCAACTCGGCGTCATTCGTGTCGTGGGGTGCGAGCCGGAGAGATTCGGCGAGGAGAACGAGTCGAAGATGGGATTGAGCGCGCCGGTCTCCGCGGCGATCGAGCCCGCGGTGGCGCTCGTCGAAGGCATCGTCCAAGAGCTCATGGCCGCCTACGACGCCGCGTTCGACGCATCACGCTCGAGGGCCGGTAATGCATGAGCTCGGCATTGCGCTCGACGTGATCGAGACCGTGACCGCCAGGGCACAGGGCGCGCGCGTGAAGCGCGTCGTCATCGACGTCGGTGTGCTCACCGCCGTCTTGCCCGATGCCTTGAGCTTCTGCTTCGGCCTCGCGAGCGAAGGCACGGCCGCGGAAGGCGCGTCGTTCGAGGTGCGCTCGCGATCCGGGCGCGCGCGCTGTCGAGCTTGTACGTCCGAGCTCGAGCTCCTTCGTCCCTTCGGGCGATGCGCCTGTGGCGGCACCGAGCTCGATTGGCTCTCCGGGGACGAGCTCACGATCTTCGAAATGGAGGTGGAATGATGTGCGCCTTGATCAACCCGGCGCCCAAGAAAGACTCGGTGCGACCGCCGGAGCTCGACGAAGCGGGACTCGAGCGCGCGCGCGATTTTCTCGATGAGATGTCACGCGGCCTCTTCCCCGACGGCAGCCCGGATCCGAGTCTCCTCACGTGGCCCGACGCGTTCGCCGCCGTCGGAGCCGCCGTGGCTGACACGCGGAGCATCGAGGAGCGACTCAAATCCGCCGAAGCGCGGTTCGTCACCTTGGTCGAGCAAATCCCGGCGGTGACGTTCATGGCCGTACTCGGCGAAGGCGAGAACGAAGTCTACGTGAGTCCGCACATCGAAACGATGCTCGGCTACAGCCAGGAAGAATGGCTCTCCGATCCGTTCCTCTGGTACACGCGGCTCCATCCGGAAGATCGCGCGCTCTGGAACGAGGAGTTCGCCCGCGGATGCCGCACCGGCGGCCCGTTCCGCGCCGAATGCCGCTTCATCGCGAGCGACGGACACATCGTGTGGGTGCACGGCGAGGCCCGTCTCGTTCGCGACGAGCGCGGGCGCCCGCAGTTCTTGCAAGGCGTCGCGTTCGACATCACGGAGAGCAAGCGCGCGCAGGAGACGCTGCTCACGAACGCCGTGACTCGCGCCAAGCACGAAGAGGAAATGGTCATCGCGCGCCGCGTGCAGATGTCGATATTGCCGAGCGATCCGGCCCTCGAAGGGCTCGAGATCGCGGCCGTGACCGTGCCCGCGGACGACGTAGGCGGCGACTACTACGACGTCCGTTCGACGAACGACGGCGGCTGGATCGCGATCGGCGACGTGTCCGGTCACGGGCTCGACGCGGGGCTCATCATGCTGATGGTGCAGAGCGCGGCGTCCGCGATATCCATCGCGCGTCCGAGCACGTCGGCGAAGGAGCTCCTCGTTTTGTTGAACGCGGTGCTCTTCCAGAACATCGCCGGACGCCTCGCGCAAAAGCAGTACGTCACCTTGTCGGTATTGCGCTACTTGCGCTCCGGGCGAGTCACGTTCGCCGGCGCGCATCAGGACATCCTCGTGTTCCGCGCGAGAACGGGCAAGGTCGAGCGCATCAAGACGCCGGGCCCGTGGATCGGGATCCGCGAACAGATCCGCACCGCGACCGTCGAGAGCGCGTTCGAGCTACGCGACGGCGACCTGGTCGTGCTCTACACCGACGGGGTCATCGAGGCTGCGAACGCCGCGGGCGATCTCTTCGACGTGCATCGCGTCATCGACGTCATCGAGAGGTCGCACGCCGAAAAACCGGCCGTGATCCGCGACCGCATCGTCCAAGAGGTGAGCAGCTTTCTCGAGCATCGCGACGACGACATCACGCTCATCGTCGCGCGCTACTCGGCGCCAGCACGCTAGGAGTCCGTCGGGCAAAGCCCGACGGAACTCCGTCGTGATGGTCCCGTTCGAGGGGAGCGCGCTCCCCTCGAGCTCCCCCGCAAGGGGCAAGGGCTCAGGCGTGCCCGGGCAGCAGGCGGGGCCGGTAGCGAAACA
>DATBBD010000535.1:0-3885 GCA_036271175.1 Polyangiaceae bacterium
CAGCATTCACGATGGTCCGCTCTCGCTCGAGCTGTGCGTCGCGCTCGGCGAAGCCGAGCACGGTGACGGCTTCTCGGCGATCGACGAGCTGACCCGCGAAGGGGTGCTCGTGGGGTATGGAGGTGGCTATCGCTTCACCCAGCGCGCCGTACGCGAGCGACTGCTCGCCGATATTTCCGATGACGAGCAGAAGCGGCTGCACCGGGTGCTCGGCGATCGCCTGCTCGAGTCGGCGACCCAGGATCTCGCCGTGGCCCTCGACGCGGGGTGGCATCTCTTCCATGGCGGCGAAGAGGAGCGCGGCGCCGACATTCTCCGCCGCATCGGCCTCGAGCTCGTTCGCGCCGACGAGTTGCCCGAAGCGGTGCCCGCTCTCGAGGCGGCCGTCTCGGTGTATCGACGGCTCGGTCGACCTCGGCACGAGCTTCTCGGTCTCTTGAGCCCGCTCGCATTCGGCGGGTACTACGTCGATCGACGGTTGGCAGACCTCTACGGCGACGAAGCACTTTCGCTCTTCGCCGAAGAAACCGGTCTCGCGCTCACCGTCAAGTTGCGGCCCTATCTCGGCAGTGTCCTCGGCCTCCTCGTGGGGTTGCTCTACGCGTTCGTGCTGCACTTCTTCAGCGGTCGCGGCGGTCCGCGCGGGCTCAGCCAGCGCATCGCCATGCTCGGCGCGACGAGTAGCGCGCTGACGGGAACCGCGACGCTGTGCCTCGACGGCGTGAGCGCTCGACGCCGAGCTGCGACATTCGAGCCGTTCCGTGCACTCGGGCGTCGTCACGCGGGCGCGTTCTCGCACGCGTTCGCCGAAACGCTCGTCGAGGTGACCCACGACCGAAGCGCCGAGACCATCGACAAGCTCCGTGGCCTCCTCACTCAACTCGACACGCCTGGCGGCGTCGTGGGTCTTCCCGAGCGCATTCGTCCCATCACGAAGGGTGGAATTCTCTACGCGCTCGGAGCCCTCGAAAGCTTCATGGACGGACCGGTCGCGCTCGCCCGCGCGGACCAGCTCGAAGCGTGCGGCCTCAGGCTCTACGACATGGTCGCTTGTCGGATCCGCGCCAACTACCACGCTTGTCGCGGCGAGCTCGAGTTGACTCGCGAATACGAGCGCAAAGTAGAGACCTTCGCGGTGCGGAGCGGCTCCGCGTGGCAGGCGGAAGTCTGGGCGCCGAGCAGCAAGATCGTCACCTGCACGTTGACCTCCGACATCATCGGATTGAAACGCGCCGCCGAATCGCTCGAACAGCTCTCGCGTCAGATCCCGACTCTCGAGCATCACGCGAAAGTGGCGCGCGCGTGCCTCAAGGCGCTCCGCGGCGAACATGCGTCCGCGATCCCACTCTTGGAAGAAGTCCTCGAAGTCGCGGAACGCGAGCACTCCATCGGCTTTCGCGTCGAGGCCGCCGTGCTCGCGGCCTCTTACAACGAAACGGCTCAGCATCACCTGGCCGAGGCACTCTGCCTCCGCGCACTCCGCGGTCTGAGTCCCGGCGAACACGCTATCGTCGCGCTGAATCTCCAAGTCGAGATCCAGCTCGCCCTCGCCGAAGCGGGGCTCGGACGCACCGACGACGCCGTTCGTCGCCTCGACGATCTGCTGACGACGCACGCGCCCGGTGAAGGCCCCGTCACGCTCGGCTCGCTGCACAAAGCGCGCGCCGAAGTGGCGCTCCGCGTCGGCGACACGGCCAGCTTCGAGCAGCACCGCGGCGCCATGAACACCTGGTTCCAATCGACCAAAAACCCCACGCTCATCGCCCAATGCGAGCGCATGGCGCACCTCGCGAAGGCGAGCAACCCGTCGCCCGCCTGTCCCGGCATCGACGCCGTGACCGTGTACTCCGTCGTTCGTCACGACCCGTGGATGATCCTCGCCGAGTGCGCGGGCCCCGACGAACGTGCGCATCGCGCCCTCGAGCTTGCCCTCGAGCGCTGTGGTGCAACGTCAGGGTATCTCTTCGGCATCCGTGACGGCGAGCTCGCGGTGTTGGCCGCCACTGCCGACTCCGCTGCTGGCGATGCGTTGCTCGAGCCCGTTCGTCGACACATCGCTCAAGCGTTCGACAGCGACCTCGTCACCGCGACCATGGATCACGACACCGACGCGCTCGCACCGTATTCGGTCCACGTCCTCGTCGTTCACCCCGACCGACGAAACGAATCTCGCGGCGTCGGCGCGCTGGTCCTCTCGCCCGGCGGCGCGACCCTGAACCCCGAGCTCCGCGACTTCACCCACGCCCTCGCCGTCGCACTCCACGAGTTCGGCGATGTCTCCACGCTACGGGCTTGAGGCTGCCCCCATAGGGCTGCCCCCATCCGTCGCCGCCAAGCGGCGCCGACTTGCCCCCAACGCCGTCCTCGCGGCGGGCCCCAAGAGGCGAGTCGCCGTTCGGCGCTCGCCCACCGCTGCGGGCGGCGGGGGGAAGTGGTGGCGACGAGCGCGACGACCGCGGTGCGATTCGGCGCTTCTTTGTGTCGTGCGATGCCGTGCTAGTCTCTAGACGCTGGGACCTGGTGCGGATCGCCGCCGCAGGTGGCGAAGATCGCGAGCTCGCCGCGTCCGGTCTCGACGCGTGGGCCGCTGACCTCGACCGCGAAGATTCGTAGTAAAGCGACGCTCTCGAGCTTCCGGCGGCGGCGCGAGCTCGTTTGGCGCTCAAGCTTGCTGAGAGTCTCGAGCCGACGCCGGAACCCACGGCACTAGAGGCACGGGTCGTCGAGCGCTCACGCCGCATCGCGCGCCTGCGCGACTGGAACGCGCCCACGATGAGTTCCGACGAAGCCATCGCTCGCGCTCGAGCACGCCTCGGACGGCCGCGTGCGGGCTGGGCCGAAGCCGCGCAACGAGCAAGCGCGGAGTTTCGGGGATGGGGACCGGGACGGCGCTAAGTCGGCATTGGGGCATTCTTCCTCATCTCTTTCATGGGCTCTGAAAGTCGGGGAACGTTGACCCGCGCGTTCAGAGCTCGGTACATTGAAGAATGCGCCGATCTAAGACCGTCTCGGAAAACGCGGGGTCCACTGGCCTGAGTCGCAGGGACTTCCTGGAGTTATCGGCGGTCTTCGGCGGGGTGCTTTTCGGGTGTTCGTCGTCGAATAGCGCGCCTCATCCGGTGAAGCACGCGCCGCTCGACGGCGGATTGGAGGCGGGCGCGGCGGAAGCGGGGGTCGAAGCAGGCGCGGACGCGGGCGCCGTCGAGGTGCCGTTCGGGATCTGGTCGAAGCTTCGCGACGCGGTGAGGGCCAGTCCCGATCACTTGACGCAGGTCGCCGCGGCGTTGGTCCAAAAGAAGGATCCCACGGCGATCTTCGAGTTCGTGCGCGACCAGATCCAGACGTGTCCGGCGGCGAACAACACGATCGCGACGGGGCAGCGTTGGGGAACGGCGGCGACCTTGCGCGGCGGCATGGGCACGCCGCGCGAGAAGGCGGAGCTGCTCGCGTCGCTCTATCAACAAGCCGGTTTCACGGCGAGCGTGATGACCGCATTTTCGAGCTCGGCGACGGACATCACGTCGACGGTTTACACGCAGCAAGTGTCGCGGACGTTCGCGCCGACGGTGGACGACGCGACGCTCGCGAGCTGGACCGAGCAAATGACGGTAGTGCCCGGCATGCCGCTCGCGACGACGATCGACCCGGACGATTCGGAACGGCAAGCGGTGATCAGCGCGGTGACCCCGCTCCTTCCCGCGTCCGCCGCCGCGATTCTCGACGGCGTGCCCCCCGTCGCGACCTCGCTCGTCGTCGGCACCATGCCCATCGTCGCCGTCACCGTGAACGGCAAGGTGCAGTACGCCAATCCCCTGCTCCCGACCGCGGTGTTCGGCATGTCCTACGGCGAGAATCTGGCGGCCGCGCCCGCGGCGGACCCCTTGC
>DATBBD010000536.1:0-6921 GCA_036271175.1 Polyangiaceae bacterium
GCCGAGGGCGGCAAGGGTCATCTCCAAAATTCGCGTTTCTAGGCGGTTGTTCATGAGTCGGGTGCTCCTTCACGTCGCGGGCACACGATGCGCATGTCTCGAATACGCATCGCGATCAGGATTTGTCACGCGCACAACGAAAGCCGATCACGTGATTATACACGTCGGGCGCGGTCTTCCACCGGTACGCAGGTTTCGCCCAATCGTCCATCGAGCCGTTGAAGGAGCCGCCGCGCACCACGCGCTCCGTGCCGCTTTTCGGACCCCGCCCGTCCGCGGCTCCGTCCGGGGCGTAAGCACCGTACCAATCGCCGGTCCACTCCCAGACGTTTCCAGCGAGATCGAACACGCCGTGCTGCGAGGCGCCCGCGGGGAACGATCCGACCGGCGCGGTCCCGGGGTAACCGTCGTTCTGCGAGTACATCGCGCGCGAATGGAGCTGATGCTTCTCGAACCAGTCCGAGCATTCCGTGCCGCACGCGTTCAAACGCGTCGCGTCCGGGGCCTCGTCGCCCCACGGATAGGTGCGCTGGCTCGAGCCACGTGCGGCAAACTCCCACTCGGCCTCCGTCGGAAGTCGCGCTCCGCCTTCTTTCGTCCGGCCGCCGGCGGTGCGGCAGAAATTGTCGGCCATCTGAAAGTCCACGCAGTTGATCGGATGATTGGCGAGCTCGGGGCGCTCGGACGTGCAGAGCTCGCTGAACGTCGTGTGTTCGATCGCCGTCATGTCCGGATAGTGAACGTCCTTGGGGGCGCGGAAACAGTTCCCGTCGCGCGCGCACGCGTCGTACGCGGCAGCCGTCACTTCGTGCTTGTCCAAACAATACGCGGGCAACGTCACCTTGTGCGGGGGACGCGCATTTTCGAGCTCGAGACTCCCCATGAAGAAGCTGCCCGCGGGGATCAGCACCATGTCGTCGGGGCATGGGGGAGCCGGGGTCGCGGTCGGCGCCGGAGTGGGCTGTTGCTCGACCGGTTTCGACGCGACGACCTTCGTCGACGGGGCCGGCGCCCGCGCCGTCACGACGTAGATACCGGCGCCCGCGGCGAGGGCGACCACGATACCGAGGGCGGCACCCAGCGAAAAACGCGACGCCCCGCGCGGCGTCGAGATCGGAGACACACTTTTCGGCAGGGCTTCGGCGACCGAAATGCCACTCGAACCGCCCGCGCCGCCAGAGAGGAGGGGCGACCCGCGCTCGACCTGGGAAGCCGGCGCGCCATCGGCCGTCGTACGCGTCACGTTCAACCATTCGACGACGGCGCCGCTCTCGGCGTCGGGCGGCACGAGCTCGACGAACGCGCGCACGCATTCGCCGGCGTCCGCGAACCGCGCGGCCGGCGCGCGAACCACGCAACGCGAGAACCAGGCGTCGAAGCCCGGAGGCAATCGCTCTCTGACGCCGAGCTTCTGCGCGCGTTGCGTGGCGAGCGGAAGCGGCGTGACGACGATTTCTCGGATCAGCGCCGCCAGCGTGTCATCGGAAGCAACCCAGAAGTCGAAACCGGCGAGCAGGCGGAACGCGACGAGACCGAGCGCCCACACGTCTGCGGCCGGCGTAACATCCGCAGCGTTCTCCATCTGCTCCGGCGCCATGTAGAGCGGTGTGCCGAGCGGTTGCGTGCCGGTCAGCTTGTGGTTCTCGACCGCCTTCGCGATGCCGAAGTCGAGAATCTTCACGGTGAAGGTTGCGCCCTTCCGGCGAGGGCTCGCCAGAAAAACGTTCGCCGGCTTGATGTCGCGGTGCACGATCCCGAGGGCGTGCGCGCGTTCGAGACCGTGGCTGATCTGCGAGAGGATCTCCCCAACGTCACCCAGAGGTAATCGTTGGAGTTGTTCCGAGAGCTCTTCGAGATCCTCGCCCTTCAAGAGCTCCATCACGAGGAATGGACTTCCGGTCGCCGGATCGACACCCGCCGCGACGACCTCGACGATGTGATCGCTATCGATGCGCCCGCCGACACGCGCTTCGCGTTCGAATCGCTCTCGTGCCCCGGGCTCGGCGATGATGTCCGCCGAAAGTACCTTCAACGCGCGGAGCCGACCGGTGTTGACCTGCTCGACGACGTAGACCTCGCCCATCGCGCCGGACCGAAGCGGTCGGACGATGCGATATTCACCGACGAAGAGGGTGCCAGGAACCATTCTATCCGTCATCGCAACCGCCGCGATTCACCGGGCGACCATCGCCGCGGAAGGCAAGCCGGTTCTGCGAAACGCCTTGATTGAAGAGTACGCATGCGGTGCGGGAGAGTTACGAAGCTACAGCGAACGGGCTCATCGGCCGGACTCGGCGGCGAACCGCGGGAGGCTCGCCGATGAGAATGCGCCGTCCGAGGGTACGCGACGCACCGTCGAACGGATTTTAACCTGGAGATGGTGGAGATCGCACTCATCATGGCATCGTTCCGGACGTGAACGGCATCACGAAAAAGACGGCTTCGGCGAAACCTACGACGGCCGCATCGAAGAAGGCGCCCCCCAAAAAAACAACGCCGGCGAAGGCCGCCCCCAAGAAGATTGCGTTGAAAAAAGCGCCTCCGAAGAAAACCGCGCCGAAGAACGTCGCGTCGCTGGTCGCGACGAAACGGGCTGACCTGGGCGCGCCCATCGATGGATTCTTCGCGAAGCAGCCGCCACACTTACGCTCGATTCTCGACGCACTCCGAAAGATGGTCGATGAAGCAGCACCGGAAGCGAGCTCGACGACCAAATGGGGGATGCCGTTCTTCCAGGTCGACGGGGAGATGATGTGTGCGTTCGGTGCACACAAGTCCCACGTGAATTTGATATTGCCGGGCCCACCCGGAACGTATGGGGATCCGGAGGGACGTCTCACCGGCGAGGGGAAGACGGGACGCCACCTGAAGCTGCTCCGTCTCGAAGAGCTGCCTCGCAACGCCGTCCGCGGTTGGCTACGAACCGCGGCGGAGCGAGCTCGAAAACCGAAGTGAGCGTGGCTTCCTCGCGATGAGTCTTGGGCACCGTGACCAACAATTGGTCATGACGTCGTTCGAGCGATCGCGCGCGCCGTCGAACGGCCCAAGAAACCGAGATTTCACCGGAGTGGCACGCTAATTGGTTCATAGGCGCTCGCGGCATGAGCGAACGAACCGGAGTGGTGGCATCCGAACGTCGCGAACTGTCGCCGGTGGTGCGGTGGGGCATCGCGCTCGTAGCCGTCGGCGTCGCGCATCTCGCGAACTGGGCCATCCCGAATGGGATGTTCTCGGCGCCGTTCTTCATCACCGCGGTGATGGTCGCGGCCCATTTCGGCGGACCGGGCCCGGCGATCCTCGCGTTCTTCACCGGCGGCGCCTTGCTCGATTATTTCTACATTCCGCCGTTCTACAGTTTTTCGATCCGCGCGGACGTCTTACCTTCCCTGTTGCAGTTCGTCGTTCCGTCGGCGGTCGGCGCGTGGTTCATCCAGAAACGCAAAGACGTCGAGATTCTCTTCGAGCGAGAAACCGCCGTCGCCAAGCGACTTCAAGGTGAGCAAACGCTCCCCGAGATCGGACGCTCGGTGCTCGACTATCTCGCGCCGGAGCTCGGCGCACAGATCGCGGCGTTCTACACCGTCGAACCGGATGGCGCCGCTCGCCGCCGCGCGGGTTACGCCTTCGACGACACCGGAGCTCCGGAGACGATTGGCGCCGGTCAAGGCGTCATGGGTCAGGCGATCGCCGACAAGCATCCGCAGATCCTCGCGGTACCGCCCGACTATCTCACGGTTCGTTCGAGCCTCGGGTCGCGCCGTCCGACCACCGTAGTGGTCATGCCGGCCACCGACGGCAAGCAAACCCAGGCCGTCCTCGAGCTCGGCTTTCCCGCGAAGCTCGACCCGAGCGTGCTCCGGACGCTCGACCGCGTCGCCGAACCGCTCGCCATCGCCGTTCGCACCGCCGCTTACCGCACGCGCCTTCAAGATCTCCTCGAGGAGACGCGCCGCCAGGCCGAGGAGCTCAAGGCGCACGACGACGAGCTCCGCGCCGCAAACGAGGAGCTCGAGGAACGGGGCCAAGCCATGGCCCTGACGCAACGCCAGCTCCAAGACCAGCAGGTCGAGCTCGAGCAGACGAACGAGATGCTGCAGGAGCAAGCGAAGCTTCTCGAACAACAGAACGACGACCTGGCTCACGCGCACGAAGCGGTGCGCCTCAAGTCCGAGAGCGCCGATCGCGCGAATCGCACGAAATCGGAGTTCCTGGCGAACATGTCGCACGAGCTCCGCACCCCCCTCAATAGCTCGCTCATTCTCGCGAAGCTCCTGACGGAGAACCGCGACGGCAACTTGACGGTCGAACAGATCCGCTTCGCGGAAACCATCTACGGCGCGGGCAACGATTTACTCGCGATGATCGACGACATCCTCGACCTCGCGAAGATCGAGGCGGGCAAGCTCGACGTACGCATCGAAGACGTCCCGCTCGGGCGGCTCCGGAGCGAACTCTCGCGCACCTTCGAACCCGTCGCAGCCGAGCGGAAATTGCGCTTCGAGGTTCGCGTCGCAGACGACGCGCCGGCGTTCATTCGAACCGACGGACAGCGCCTCGCGCAGATCCTGAAGAATTTGCTGTCGAATGCGCTGAAGTTCACCGAGAACGGCGAAGTGTCGCTGACCGTCACGGCGCAGGCCGACAAGTTCCGGTTCGTGGTGCGCGACAGCGGCGTCGGTATTCACGAGTCGCAGCTCGGCATGATCTTCGACGCCTTCCAGCAGGCGGACGGAACGACGAACCGAAAACACGGTGGGACCGGACTCGGACTGTCGATCTCGCGGGACCTCGCACACTTTTTGGGCGGAGAGATCGCCGTCAGCAGCGAACGCGGCAAAGGGAGCACGTTCACGCTCACCCTGCCGACAGCGTTCACGCCGCCGAAAGCGGGCGTCGAGGACGCTCCCGTTTCGCCGCGCCCGTCGACCGTGAACGAGAGCGTGTTTTCTCTCTCCTTGCCGCGAAGTCTCGACCGGCTTCCGCCCGCGCCGTCCGCGACGCGCTCGCCGAACGATCCGCCGTCGTCGCCTCATCAAGGCCGGACGATCCTCGTCATCGAGGACGACGCGCGGTTCGCGGAGATCGTCGTCGGGCTCGCCAGCGAGATGCAATTTCACGCGACCGTCGCGTCGACCGCCGACGAGGCGCTGCGCATCGCCACCACGTCGCCACCGAAGGGGATCGTGCTCGACATGAAGCTGCCCGATCACTCGGGGCTCTCGGTGCTCGATCGGTTGAAGCGCGATCCGCGAACGCGGCACATTCCGGTGCACGTGATGTCGGTCGCCGATTACACGCGCGCGGCGCTCGAGATGGGCGCCGTCGGCTACATGCTGAAGCCCGTCCAGCGCGAGCAGATCAAGGCGGCGCTGCAGAACCTCGAGTCCCAATTCACGCGAAGCCTTCGGCGACTCTTGGTCGTCGAGGACGATCTGCCGCAGCGCGACGCGATCTGCCAGCTGCTCGGCGGCGACAACGTCGAGATCATCGCGGTCGGCACCGTGAAGGAAGCCCTCGAGCAGCTTCGCCTCGGGTCGCTCGATTGCGTGGTGACCGACCTCGCGCTCCCGGATGCGAGCGGCTACGATTTGCTGGAGACGATGGCGATGGACGAAGCGTATTCGTTCCCGACCGTCGTCGTTTACACCGGCCGTTCGCTCACCGCGGACGACGAGCAGCGTCTTCGGAAGTACTCGAGCTCGATCATCGTCAAGGGCGCGCGCTCGCCGGAACGATTGCTCGACGAAGTGACGCTCTTCTTGCATCAAGTCGAGTCGACCTTGCCGCCGGAGCGGCAGCGCATGCTGCGGCGCGCGCGTCACCGCGAAGCGATCTTCGAGGATCGCACGGTCCTCATCGTCGAAGACGACGTCAGAAACGTGTTCGCGCTCACGAGCGCGCTCGAGCCGAAGGGAATGAAGGTCCTCATCGCGAGGAACGGCGTCGAGGGACTCGAGACGCTCGAGCAAAACCCGAACGTCGATCTCGTGCTCATGGACGTCATGATGCCGGAGATGGACGGCATCGAAGCGACCCGCGCGATCCGGCGCCAACCGAAATGGGCGAAACTTCCGATCATCACTTTGACCGCGAAGGCGATGAAAGACGACCAAGAGCGATGTCTGCAAGCGGGCGCGAGCGACTACATGCCGAAGCCCCTCGACGTGGACATGCTCCTGTCGCTATTGCGGGTGTGGTTCGCCAGGTGACGACGCCGGTGGAGCTCACGACCGCCGACGACGCAGACATCGAGCTTCAGCTGCTGCTCGAGGCGATATATCGCAAATTCCATTGGGATTTCCGTCGCTATTCGAGCGGCTCGCTCAAGCGCCGTCTCGCCGATGCATTGGTGTTCTTCGGCTGCTCGACGTTGTCGGGTTTGCAGGAACGACTGATTCACGACGAGCGCGTCTTCCCCGAGCTCATCCGGTTTCTCACCGTGCAAGTGAGCGAGCTGTTCCGCGACGCGGCGTTTTTCCTCACGCTACGCCGCGACATCGTTCCGCTGCTGCGCACCTACCCGTCCCTGCGCATCTGGATCGCCGGGTGCAGCACCGGCGAAGAGGCGTACTCGTACGCGATCTTGTTTCAAGAGGAGGGACTCCTCGACAACACGATCCTCTACGCCACCGACATCAACCCCGACTCGCTCAGGACCGCGGAGGCGGGCGTGTACGCCGCCGATCGGCTTTCTTTGTTCGCCGAGAATCATCGGGTCTCGGGAGCCCGCGTCCCGCTCTCTGCTCATTACACGGAAGCGTATGGCGCGGCGGTCTTCAACCGGAGCCTCCGCCGGAAGATCGTCTTTTCGGACCACAGCCTGGCGACCGACGGAGGCTTCGCGGAAATGCAGCTCATCTCGTGTCGCAACGTGCTCATCTATTTCGATCGCGCGCTGCAGAACCGGGCGCTCGGGCTCTT
>DATBBD010000537.1:0-2803 GCA_036271175.1 Polyangiaceae bacterium
GAAACTCCACGATCACGTGGTCCTGCGATTACGACAACCAGACGGGCATGACGCTCACGTTCGGCGAGTCCGCGGCGACGAACGAGATGTGCATCCTCTTCACGATCTTTTACCCGACGGCCACCGGCGCAAACCAGGGCAAGGGGCTCGACTCGCTGCTCTGAGCTTCGAAGCTGGTCTCATAAACCTGCTGCGCCCCCCGCTGCGTCGGTCGGCCTCCTCGAAATACCAGCGTCACCAGCGTATGCCTGCGTCGGCCTTCCTAGGCATCGTGACGGGGTGCTCGCTACGGTTTCTGAGACAGCTTCTTAGTGATCCCAGAATGAATGACTGACGCCGATCGATAGGCTTCGCTCGCCGAAGAACGCGCCTTCGGCACTGACGTCGAAGTCGCCGACGGTGAGGTTACCGCCGAGACCGATCGTGTAATGGTGGCGATCGGTGCCGGTCACGTCGCGGCCGTCGAATTTCCAGAACACCGGTCCGCCGAAGGCGCGCGCAGCGACGTAGGGGCTCCACACGCCGCCGAAGACGTGTCCGAGCACCGCGCCGAGTCGGTTGTCTTGAGCGACGAGAAGCGGCTGGCTGCCGTCGCCGACGCCGTTCTCGCCTCGAGTCTTCGCCGCGGACACGCCGACGGTGAGGGTCGTCGCGAAGAAGAAGAGATCGCCGGGGTCGCCGAACCACTTGCGCGCGATGGTGGCGCTGACGACCCACCCGGGGTCGACGTGATAGCGCGCGCCGTTTCGTTGAAGCTCGCCGCCGACGATGGCGCCGCCGTCGAGCCGCAAGGTGAACAGATCGCCGAAGCGACGTCCGACGGACGCCGACACGGAACCCTCTTCGACGCCGAGATCGTAGCGGCCGTCGAAGCGCAGATCGCTCCGGAACGCGCTCAGGGCGGCGCTGACCAGCCACGCGCCGCGGCCGGCAGCGCCGTCCGATCCTTCACATCCCGTCGCACCGACGGGTGGACTGAGACCTCAGGCAAAGCCGCTTCGTGGGACGAACGAAGCGGCCAGCACCGTCGCCGCGAGGGCGAACGAGAACGGCTTCATGACGACATTGCCGGGGTCTGGAGGGGATACGTCCCAGTCGCCCCGATGGTTTCGTCTCCACTCGTCGAACGGGCCGTGGTCCGCGAGTGAAATTCCTTCAGCGAAGCACCGTCAGGTTCAAAACGGCCCACCCGCCCTTTTGTAAGGTGATGGTCTGACGCTTACGAAGCCCGCGCGCCTCGAGCTCGAGCGTGTGCGGTCCCGCTGGAACGCGTATGCGGCCGATCGCGATCCGCGCCGGCAAGGTCGCCCAGCTTCGGGTGTCCGGCGTGTCGGTCGCCGTCAATGTTGCTTGAGTGCCGAGCGAAAGCAGCGCGCCCACCAGGCCGCCGCCGGTCGTTTCACGAATCACTTCGCCGGCCGCGACGCGCGCGATGAGCCGCGTGATCGCCGAGGCGACGACCGAGCCTTGTACGTCGTCCCAAGCTTTGCGGGCTTCGGCGTCCACGGCGAGCGCGCCGTCGAGGTCCGTCGCGGCGCCGTCGACCCAGAGATACGGGATCCCCCATTCTCCACGGGGTCGACCGAGCTCGGGGTAGTTCACCCAGGTGACGAGGCCCTGCGCGGCGAGATAATTCGCCCGCGACACGTCGTTCGGACTCAGGGCGCCGCTCACCAAGGTCAGGGCGAGGCCGATCGGAATTCGCTTCGCGATCTTCGCGGGCACGCGACCGAAGCCAATCACGACGAGGATGTCGGCGGAGTCGTCGTCCGCGGACGCGCCTTGGCTCTGACTCGCGCTTTGTCCTGCGGCTTCGCGGAGCCGTGGCGACGTGAACGACCCTTTTTGCAGGACGCGCCGCACCGGATCGGCGAGCGATGCGTACTGGCCGTACTCGAGTGCCTCGTCGTAGTAGCGGAGCGCTTCGTCGGCGCTGCCGCTTTTCTCGAAGGCGAACCCGGCGAGGTAACTCCCCGGCCCGAGCAAGCTCGCGCCGTGACCCTGGTGCTCGTCGATGAACCGCTGCATCACCGAGAAGCGGCGCGCCTCGATCTTCGCGCCGTTCAGATCGCCGCGCACCAGGTAGTTCACGAGGTTCATGGTGTTGACCATGAGCTTCTCGTAGCTCGGCGCCTTGTACGGACCCGTGGCGTCCGAAAACAGGTACTTTCCGAGATCGTCCACGGCGTTGCGCGAAAAGTCCAAGACCTGGATGCCCTTGTCGGCGGTCTCGAGATCGCGACTCGACTCGACGTACTCCTTCGGAGCGAGGGTCTCCGCGTTCGAGCCGAGCTGTTGCAAGACCATCGCGCGATCGAGGAGGAGGAGCGTGTTGTCGCCGCCCACGTCGGCCGGCAAATCGGCAGGGCTCTCGACCTTGAGCTGTTCGTCGAGAAGAGCCAAGGCCTCCCTCGGGCGTCCCTCGTCGAGCGCCGTTCGCGCCCCCAACGTTCGCGCCGCGTGTCCCGCGCACCCCACAAAAGAAAGGCACGCCAGAGCGACGGCGGCGACGCATCGCCCCCGTGCCGAAGCGTCGTCGTTCCGTCTCACGCGAACTTCCGGCGCCGCGTCAGCGCACGAGCGCTTTGGTGACGCTCGATTTGTTCTGGAAGAGGACTTCGCTCGTCTCGGCGTCGATCACCTGCATGAACAGCGTGTACTGGACGCGGCGCGTGTCGGACTCGCGCTCGTCGTTCGCGAACACCTTGCCGGTGACGAAATAGCGCACGCCGATCTGCTGGCCCCACCGCGCGACGGTGCTCTTGTCGAAGGCGTCGGAGTTCTGCTGGCGCACCTCGTCGAT
>DATBBD010000538.1:0-6042 GCA_036271175.1 Polyangiaceae bacterium
CGAAGCGCCGGAAGCCGCGATGAACGGCGCGTACGCCTACAAGCAGGTGGGCGAGTACGACAAGGCCATCGCGATGTACGAGCTCTTCATTTCTCGTTACGGGAGTGAAGACAAGCTGACCGCGCTCCAGAACGGGGACCCGAAAGCGAACCCGCCGGTCGCCGCCGACAAGCAGAAGTACGAAGACCGCGTGAAGTTCTTGAAGATGGCGTACGACGCCCTCGCGAACGCGCGCGTCTTGTTCTTCGACTACCCGAAGGCGGCCGAGACGTTCGACACCATCAGCCGCAATTCGCACTTCACCCAGGAAGACGAGCGCGCCGCGGCGCACCAGGCGCTGAGTCTCTACGCGAGCCTCGGCGACAACAGCGGTATGGCGCGCGCGAAGGAACGATTCGTCGCGCTCGGCGCTTCGCCGCGAGATCGCGCGGAGGCGGACTTCATCGTGGCCAACGCCGACATGAAGAAGTGGGACGAGTTCTCACCCGACAGCGGCAGCAACGCGGCGGCTCGGCAGCGCGCCGAGCTCTCGATGAAGACTTACTTCGACGCGAACAAGAACAACGACGCGGCGGCGCAGTTCGTCGTTCAAGCGGCCTACAACGTCGCGAAGTCGAAGCGCGCTGCGCACTCGGGCAGCGTCGACGAAGCGTGGCAGGACACCGTAAAGGCGTTCGAGCGGTATCGCGCGGTCGCACCCAAGAACAAGGACGGCTCGAACGGCGCCGTCGGTTCGGCCGAGGCGGGCATGGCGGCGGAAGCCGCGTTCACGCTCACCGACGAGTCGCTCCGGAACGGCTTCGACTACGACACCGGTCATCACCACTACAAGGGCACGGTCGTCGAGGTCGTCAAGAACTACCAGTCCGACGCGACCGACGCGAAGAAGTGGTACGACAAGCTCCAGCACATCGTGGACGACTACGCGTCGCCGGAATGGGCGGCGGCTGCCGTCGCGCGACAAGGTTCGCTGTACGACTCGCTCCGAACGGGTCTCTACGAGACGCGCCCGCCTCAGCTCATCATGTTCGACAAGAAGACCGAGGCGCTCCTGAAGTCCGCGGAAAACAGCGACAACCCGGATCTCCAGGAAAAGGCCGACGCAGCGAGGACGAACGTGCAGAATGCCTGGCGCGACAAGCGCGAGCAGGAGTTGAACAGCGCCGACCAGATCATGGTCGACCGCTACGGCAACTCGGTCATGCTCGCGCGCCGCTACAACGTCTCGAACCCCGCCATCGTTCGCGCGATCCAGCGGCTGGCGTTCTTCACCGACGTCATCGGCGACGCGAAGCTCGCGCAGTACTCGGCTGGGGTGAAGGGACTCAACTACACCGAGGGCATGTTCCTCCGGATCCGACCGGGTCTCGACGAGTCGCCCGATCCGAACGGAATGGCCGCGCCCTTGCCGGTGATGACGAAATGAGGGCCACGATCATGAAGCACGCGCTCCGAAACGGCAGCTTCGCTCTTCTTGCGTTGCTCGCGGCGGCTTGCGGCGGTGGCGCCGAAACCGAACCGAAGACTGCCGCAGCGGCCGCAGCGCCGCCGCCATCTGCGCCGCCTCCGACCGCGATGGCGACGACCGGGTCTGGCCAGCAATACGCAGCTGCGGACACGTCTGCGGCCGGTGCAAATCGGCCGCAGATGAACGCCTCAGCGCAGCAGGCCTACGACGCCGGTCTCCAGGCGTTCCAGGCCGGCGACCTCGCGGGGGCAAAGGCGCAGTTCGCGCGTGCGGCCGACGCCGACGCGAACGCCTATCAGGCGCAATATTCGCTCGGTGTCGTCCAAGAGCGGCTCGGCCAGAAATCCGCGGCGCTCACCGCCTACAAAGCGGCGATCTCCGGCGTGAAAGACTTCGATCCGGCGATCGCGGCGTACGCGCTGTTGCTCGCGCGCACCGGCGACGTGAGCGAGGCGGAAGATTTCCTGAACCGTGAGCGCGCGACCTTGCCGAACAGCGCCGCGGTGCTCGCCTCGCTCGCCGAAGTGAAGTCGATCGAGAAAGACTCGGCGTCGGCGCAGAGCCTTGCGCAAGAGGCGCTGAAGAAAAATCCCGATTATCGCCCGGCGATGGTCACGCTCGCGCGCGACCACTACAGAAATCGCCGTCTCGATCTCGCGCTCTACACGCTGACGGCCATCCTCGACGGCTACGGGCCGGAAAACCCGGCGCGCGACAAGGACAACGCCGAGGCGCTCTTGCTTCGCGGGCTCATCTACAAGGAGCAAGGTCGCCGTCGCGACGCTTTCGCCGACTTCCAGCGCGCGAACCAACTCCGGCCCGATCTCGTCGAGGCGAAGATCAATCTCGCCCGCTTCATGCTCGACGCCGGCAATGCGACGGACGCGACGCCGCTCCTCGAGAGCGCGCTCGGTTACGACGCCTCGAACACCATGATCCACCTCGATCTCGGCGATGCGTATCGTCTCCAGGGTCGGCCCGCGGACGCGCTGAAGCATTTCCAATGGGTGCTCAGCAAAGACCCGACCGTGGCCGAGGTTCACTACAACCTCGGGCTCCTCTACTTGTTCTCGAAGAACGTGCCGGGGGTCAGCTCGGAATCGGCGTCGATCGACAAGGCGATCGGCGAGCTCCAGACGTTCAAGTCGATGCGCCCGCGCACCAAGGCCGGCTCGGGCGACGACGTGGACGAGCTCCTCGCGCGCGCGACGAACAAGAAAGCCGTTCTCGCCGCGGAAGCGGCAGCTCCACCCCCCGATGCAACGCCGGCGCCCGCGGCAACGCCCGCCGCCGGCGCGGCCAAGTCGTCTTCGGGAGCAATGCCTGCGGCAGGAGCTCCCGCTGCCGCACCGGCGCCCGCGGCAAAACCGAGTGGTTCGAGTGGCGCCATGCCTCCCGCGTCGACACCGGCGCCGGCAGCGCCTACGGCACCTGCTGCGCCGAGCCCGAGCGGCTCATCCGCCGCGTTCCCGTCCAAGTGAGGTGATGCATGACGTCGTTCAAGAAAACCGGTTTCCTCGTGATCGCCGGCGTCGTCTCGTTTGCCGTCACGGGCGTCGCGGACTCGAAGGGTCGCGTCGTCACCATCAGTGAAGTGACGATCGTCGGGCGCGTGCAGAAGCCGATCGCGGCGGTCGACGTGAGCCGCATCGAACCCAAGTTGACCCTCGCCGAGCTCAGGCAGCCGTTTCTCGAGCGCATCGAGAAGGCGATCAGTCGCGATCCGTTTTAGCGGCCGGGCACACCGGTGCTGGCGAGTCTCGTCATTGTCGTGTGCTTCGCTCTCGCGGCGATGGCCCTGGCAGTGCGACGTTGGGTTCGGCTCGGACGCGCCGGTCCCGGTGCGGTCGACGAGCTGATCCGGGCACTCCGGGCGCGTCGCGAAAGTGAGCTCGAGTCACTCCTGGCGAACGAGGGAGGCGGCCGCGACTTCGTCCGCTCGGCGCTCGACGCTCCCGGCGACTCGTGGGTGCGAGTGGTCAACCAGCAATTGAGCGAGCTCGGCCATGATATCGCCACCGGCTCCGAGGTCCCGCGGGCCGCGGCGCGCATCAGCCTCGCTTGCGGAACGCTGGTCGCCGTCATCGGGCTCGCTACGACTGTTTCCGCCGAGGGCCCTCCGTCCACCGGTCCGGCTCTCGCTGCGTTCGGCACCGGCCTCGCGGGCGCCATCGTGGCGCTCGAAGTGGGACGTCGAGCCACGCTGCTGGCGAACGAGCAGCGCAGAAGGTGGGATAAACTCGCCGATGCGGTCGCGCGGTATCGAGGTGGCGGACCCGAGGTTTCCGGGCCGGCCGAGACCGCGGTCTCTCGAGCGCCGCTGCCGAACGCCAGCTAGCCGGAAAGTTTCAACGTGGACCCCGGCACTTTCGTTGGGCTAACCTGAGGGGCGATCGAGAACTTTCTGGCTGAGCAGGCGTCCAACTCGAGTGGGCCTTCCTTGCCCAGGTTCTGTGGAGGAATTCGATGACACAGCAGACAACACCTTCGGCGGGTCCGGGCGGTCGTCCCGGGCAGATGACTGCCGTCATGCGGGCCGTCGCAGCGACGGGCCCGAAGGTGCTCCGCATCGGTCTCGTTCAATCGGGCCGCGTCATCGAGGAGCGCATCGTCAAGCAGCGCACGCACGTCACCGTCGGTCCGAACGAGAGGAACATGTTCGTGATTTCGGCGGACCTGCCGACGTCGTTCCGCCTCTTCGAGCTCGTCGGCAACGACTACTGCCTGAACTTTCTGGAAGGGATGAGCGGTCGCGTCGCGCTCCCGACCGGCATCTCCGATCTCAACGTCTTGAAGGGGCAGGCGCGCCGCACGCAACAAGGCGCGTATCAGATCCGGCTGACCGAGGACTCGCGCGGCAAGGTCGTCGTCGGTGACACGACGTTCTTGTTCCAGTTCGTCGCGCCGCCTCCGATTCAGCCGAAGCCGCAGCTTCCCGTCTCGGTGACCCGCGGCGCGACGTCGATCGACTGGACGACGACGATGATCGCCGCGTTCTCGTTCTTGATTCACTTCATGGCGATCGGGAGCATCTACTCGGAGTGGTTCGATCCCGTGGTCGACTACGACGTGAACATCTCCGGACTCATCGAGTCCGTGAAGAGCCTTCCGCCGCCGCCGCCCGTCGAAGAACCGACGGATCAGCCGACGGATACGACGCCCACGCCGACCAAGGCGCCCGACACACCGAAGTCGAGCACCCCCGCAGGGCCCAAGGCCGGCGGACCCGGCAAAGGCGCAATGTCCGACGCGAAAGCGGCTGCTCTCAGCAACGCGCTCGATCAAATGGAAATGGCGACGCTCGGCGCGCTGTCGGGCGCGGGCCCCGCGACGGCCGGCGTGCTTCGAACCGGTGAAGTTCCGACGGGCGCACTCGACGCAGCGGCGAAAAGCAGCGCGGGCGTCGGTGTCGGCGGCTTGAGTCTCGGCGGCGGTGGCGGCGCGATCCGTCCCGGTGCGGCCGGTGGCGGCCTCGGCGCCATCGGCTCGACGACTGCGGGTGGCGGAAACGGCACCGGTGCGGTCGCGACCGTTCAGGGGCCGAAGGGCAACGCGTCGACCGGCGCTGCGACGAACAGCGGCGGTATCGTCAGCAACGCCGCGCGCGTCGTCGCCGGCATGCGCGCCGGTTTCCGCAATTGCTACAACCGCGCGCTCGCGCAAAACCCCGACGCCGAGGGCAAAATCGGGCTCTCCATTCGCGTCGGTCCCGGCGGTGAAGTCCAAGGCGTCGGCGCCTCTCCGAGCGGCAATCTGCCCGACTCCGTCGTCAGCTGCGTGAAGGCGCGCGCTCAAGCGGCGCAGTTCGATCCGCCGCAAGGCGGGCTCGCGGTCATCCAAGTTCCGGTCACCTTCGTCAAGCAGTGATCCGAGGCGTCTCGGGCCGACCCGCTCGCGACGCTCACGGTGCGTAGCGAAAGACCAACGCGAATCGGAAACGGGGCGCGGTGATCGCCGAGAAGGCTTTGCTCTCGGTGCCGTCGGTGGTTCGCGACGAGAGCGGAATTTCCGTTCCCCCTCCGAGTGAGACGCGGACGGGGCCACTCTCCGTTCGGAGCGACGCCATCCATTCGGCAGGCACTTCGGTGTCGCTGCTGACGACGGTGCCGTCGAAGAGAGTGCGCGTTTGCGAGAACAATTCGGGGCGGACCCACGCTTCGACGGCGAGCGACAAAGCGTGCGCGGGGAGCACGTCGACGCCCGCGCCGAGACTCGAGATGAACGTCGCCCCGAGGCGCAGACCCGCGAAGCTCGTGCCGCGAAAGAGACGCAGGCCTTGTTCCGTGCTCGCGAAGAAGGCACCCGCGCGGACGCCGAGCGCGAAGCTCGGTGCGACGACGACGGTGCCGGTGCCGGCGAACGAGCTCGCGCCGCCCGTCGGAAACGACAGTTCGAGTCGAGATACCGCCGAAACGTCGTAGTCCGGCGCGCCCGGATGGCCGAGGAGCAGATCGTGCGCCGCGCCGAGCCGCACGTCGCGGAGCGCAGCCACGGGAATGTCGGAGCCGTTCTGCGACGTGACGCCCGTCGCTCCGGTGCCGGTGCGATAAAGAGACATCGGCAAGACGGCCGTG
>DATBBD010000539.1:0-6327 GCA_036271175.1 Polyangiaceae bacterium
GAGGCACCATCAGCGTTCATGATAACGCGGCGCCAGTCTCTCGTCCTTCGAGTCGCTCGGAGCGCCCCGCGTCGAATCGTCGAAGCGACGTTTTGAACGATGTGGGACACCGTGGTGCGATGAGGGGCCGTCGCGGTGTTCATCTCCTCGCGCTCAGGATCTTCGCGAGTCGACGGAGGAGCGGGTGACGCTGGATGGCGTCGACGTCGAGCGACAGCGGCAGGCAAAAACTCGGCGCGCCGGCCACGCCGGGAAGATTCGGCCGGTCGACCGCTGCGATCGCATCCTCCAAGGTCGCGATGACGACTGCCGACGGCGCTCGCGAAAGCGCCGTGTAGGCACGCGCGACGATCGCGTGAAGGTCGGTTTCATCGCCGCTTCCGATGACGTCGAAAAAACGACGAACCAGCCCGCGGTCCGCCTCGCTGTCTACCGGAACTCCGTGGCGTGCGCGACGCTCGGCGTCTTTTCCCGTGACGAGCCCCGCGATCGTGGGCAAGTCGTGCGTCGTCACCGCGGCGAAGGCCCGGCGAGGGTACGACCGAGGCTTTTTCGACTCGAACCAGACGAGCCGGCAAGAGAGCACGCGGCGTCGAGCGAGATCGCGACGGTGAGACGCGTCGACCGTTCCCAGATCTTCGCCGACGACGAACGCGCCGGCGCGGTGACTTTCCAGCGCGAGAATGTCGAGGAGCTCGCGATGCGGGTATCTGACATAACCGCCGTTTCGCGCCCCGCCATCCTTCGGGATCACGTAGAGCCGGAAGAGACTCATCACGTGGTCGATGCGAAGGCCGCGACCGTGTCGGAACGAAGCGCGCACGGTCCGAATGAAGGGCTCGAATTGCGTTCGAGTGAGCCCGGACGGCGAAAACGCCGACAGGCCCCAATCCTGTCCGCCCGTGTTGAACGCGTCGGGTGGCGCGCCGACGTGGAGCTCTCGCGTGAACCCCGTTTGGAAAAGCCACGCGTCCGCGCCGCCTGGACTGACGCCGACGGGAAGATCGAAGACGAGATCGACGGACTTTGCCGCTTTTGCGAGTTGTTCGTCGAGGAGCCACTGGAGCCACGCATGAAATCGGACGCGGCCGGCGTGCCGAGCGCGATACCGTGCGACCGCCGGGTTTGCCGGATCTCGATACTCGGGGGGCCATCGCGAAGAGTCCGCACCGTGTCGCTCGGACAATGCGGCGAACGTCGCGAACCCCGTGAGCAGCTCCCCTTCGCGAGCGAGGTACCGCTCGAACGCGCGGGGCGACGCGGTGCGCGTGAACGACGCGAAGAGCCGCTCGAGCGCGCGCATCTTGAGCACGAACACGCGATCGCGCTCGAGCATCGGCTTGTCCAGAAGGGCGCGGCCCTCGCGAGCGAGGGCGTCCATTCCGCGGACGCGACGCGCGCCGGGGATCGCCGCGATATCGATATAGAGCGCGTTCTTGTAGAGCCGGCTCGTCGGCGAATACGGGCTCGATTCTTGTGGCAAGGTCGGCGACGCCGCGCCGAGCGGGTTCAAGAGCAGGAGATCCGCGTCGAGTGTCTTTCGTGCGAACGCGCCGAATCGACGTAGCTCACCGAGATCTCCCATGCCCCAGCTCTTTCTGGAGCGAAGCGCGTAGAGCTGAACGCCGAGACCCCACGTACGCCGGGGAGGGTCGATGCAACGTTCCGGCGTCACGATGAGCCGCTCGCAGCGTTCGGAGCGAAGCGACCTGAGCTCGTGATAACCGAGCGGCAGATCGCGGGGGAGGCGCTTGTCGACGCGAAGGGTCGTTCCGTCTTCGAGCCGGAGCTCCGCGGGCTCCGAGAGTGGCGCGATTTTTCCCGCGCGAACGAAGCGCGTGCGCGGAACGCCGTTCGTTTCGCCGTCGGCCGAATCACCGAGGGCGCGCTCGATCGCGACGGCGGTTTCACGAGGCGTGCGACGAAAGACGCCCGACGCGTCGACGTAACCCGGTTCCACGAGCGACCGCGCCGGTGCATCCGCGTCGCCGTCGGCACCGCGTCGCGATGAGCGCCGGATCATCGGGAGAGAGAATCGACCCGGCCGGGCGAGGTCGCAACGCGAATGCACGCGAGACGATTCGCCCCATTGCAATGCTCGCTCCTTCGTCGCACATAGCGGGCGTGAGATCGCGAGCGAGCGCCGTCGCTTCGTCGCTGGCGTTCGGGCTGGTCGGCGCGACGCTCGCGGTGTCGTGCATCCACGATCGGCGCGACATCGATGCCGCCGTCTCCAAGCCGGAAATCGCGCCCACAGGGGTGACGACCGAGACGTGGGGGCTCTGCGGGCTCGTCGGACATTTGCACGACGCGACCGGTGTGTACGGCACCGATCTCGGCTTTACCGTCAGAGAGCCGGGGACGGATCGGCTCGGCATGCTCTTCGGCGACACCTGGGCAAAGCCGGGCGATGCCTGCAAATACCCCGTGCTCGGCAGCGACGATCTTTACGCGACGCTGCCCGCGAAGCGACCGGCCGTGCTTCGCCCGGGCGCTCCCCACGGTCGCGAAGAGGCTGCTTGCAAGAGCCTCGACGTGGTGCACGGCGACCCGAAAGACGTCACGACGTGGCCGCGCATCCGATTGTATCCCGAGGCGGGCGCGAAAGAGCCGCTCGACATGGGCCTTCTTCGGACACCGGTTGCAGCCTTCGGCGACGGCAAGAACGTCTTCTCGATCTCCATCCGGAGCGACCCCGCGTATTGCAAGGGGTCGAGCGAATGCCCCGCGGGCATGCAGTGCACGAGCGACGCGGGCTACCGCGGCAAACCGCTCGGCACCTGCGATCAACCGGTGAAGGCGACGCCGGACGCGGCGCCCAATTTCTGTCGCGACGCGTCCGATTGCGGTTCGCTCCTCAAGTGCAACCCGACGAAGGACCAAGGTGTTTGCGTCGCGACCGATCCGTTCGTCGTGAAGACGCGTTCGGGGCCGGTGTCGCCCGACTGGTATCGCGACGATCCGCGCCGCGGCATGGCGCAAGTCATGTACGTCGGCGAACGACTCTCGCCCGAGCGCCCTTCGGACTATTCGGTCGTCGCGCGGTTCCGGACGAATCGGTTCGTCGACGTGACCGCGCGAACGGTCGCGCACTTCGAACCCGACCATCCCGAGCGCAACGACTACCGGCCGGGGTTCGACGCGGTGTTGGTCTTTGGTCGCCCCGCGTTCTTCGCGACCGGCGGCGCGCAGAGCTTGCCGTTTCTCTTTTATCAAAAGCTCGACTCATTCGGCGGCGACCCGGCGAAAATCGACTTTCACCCACGCTTCTTCGCGGGCTACGACGTGCGCGGCGCGCCGCGCTGGTCCGATGAAGAGCGCGACGCCGCGCCCATTTATGGCGGCGCCGCGAAGGGGCTCGACGACAACGACGCCGGCGTGCGCATCGAGTGGGCAGAGCCCGAGTTCGACTACGTGGGCCAGATGACCGCGAGCTATCTCGCGCCGCTTGGTCGCTGGGTCATGTTCTACGGCGGCGACATTCCGGCGTTCATGATCGCCGATCCGAAAACCGGAAAAGCGTTCAATGCGACGCACCTCGAGCGCTCGCCCGGTGCGATTCATTTCCGAACGGCGCGACATCCGTGGGGCCGCATGACTCGCGACGCCCCCGATGACGAACGATGGACCTCCGCCGAACCGGTGCTCACGCGGCGTACCGCGGCGCCGTTTCTCGCGTGCGGCGACGGCGGCGAAAACGAACTCCCCGGTTGTCTCGAGCAGGGCGATCCGCACACCGTGTTCGACTTGGTCGGAACCTTGGGGCGCCTCTCGACGCACTCCACGCCGGGAAAGTTTCTCGACGTGACCGGCGATTGCCTCGGCGGACAGCTGGCCCTCGCCGCACAAGATTCGATGTCCGGGAACTCGGTCGGGCGCCTCTACGCGCCGAACATCATCGACGACTGGACGACCGATGTGACCGACCACGTCGGCTACTTGCGCGACGGCGAGCGCGCCGTCGACGTCTACTGGAACGTCTCGACGTGGAACCCGTACCGGGTCGCGCTCATGAAGACCGAGCTTCGCGCCACGCCGTTTCGATGAGACCGTAGGAGCGGGCGCCCGGCGTTCGCGCCGACTTCGGACGCGGCGGCCCACGAGTTGCCGTGTTCGAAGCGTGCGCAGATTGCGCAAACTGGTTCTCAATGAGTCGCTGCGGCGTCCAGCGCGTGGCGAACGCGTCGCGCAAAGGGGCTGTCCGGATGCTCGGCCAAATACGGAGCCGCGAGTCGACGCGCCGAGTCGACTTGCCCGACCCGGATCATCGCGAGCAAGAGCAGCGCGCGCCGCTCTTCGCCGAACATACTCTTCGGAAATTCGCGCTCACCCTGGCGCGCGAGTGACAGCGCCTTTGCCGGATCCTCCGCGAGCGCGCGCTTCGCTTGCATCAGCGCTTTCATGTCGAGTTCGAGCCGTTCGTCGGCTTTGACTTGCGCTTTTTCGGCGCGATCGCGGCGTTCTTCCGCCGACTCCGCGCTAGCAGTGGCGCTCTCCGTGTCGTTTTTCGCCGTCGCTCGGTCCTCGGCGTTCGTCTCGGGTGCGGCGGTCGCCGCGATGAGAGCGCTCTTTTCTGGGTTGGCCATCGGCGTCGCGGCCGTCGGCGTCGCGGCGAAGGACGCGCTGTTCGCCAACGGCAACGTCGGCGCGTCGTCCGCGTCGGGCTTTGCGCTGCGTCGTCCGCGGTGTTCGCTCGGACGCGACGCCGGTTCCGGCGCTGCGATGGAATTCGTCGCAGTCGCGCCGTTCCCGGACGGCGCGACGGCATGCGCGTCGCTTGATTCTTGGGGGGCGTCCCGCCCCCCTCGCCCCTTCGGGGCGGTCCCCCTGGATTCGCTTGATTCTTGGGGGGCGTCGCGCGGGCGCGCGAATCCGAACCACAGAGCGACGAGCACCGCCGTCGACGCGGCGGCGCCACCGAGGACGGCGAGCCCCTTCGCGGAGGCGCTCAACGTCGAGACGCCGCGCGGGGCCGCGCCGAGCCCATGGACCACCGCCGCACCAGGAACGACGCCGATCGCCGCAAAATGTGCGGCGAGCCCGCCCTCGACATCATAGTCGTCGACCTCGTCGGCGATGCCGGCGTCGATGAGCGCGCGGACTTCCGGGGATGCGTCGTTGAACGATTCGAAGGGATCGCGGCTCATCGCGTCACCCCTTCGGCGAGCGCGCCTGGTGCCCGCGGTTCATCCCCTTGGCCCTCCACGGCCTCCTTGAAGAGACGCCGCGCCGCGCGAAGGCGCGAATACGCCGTGTCGACCGGGATCCCGAGACCGGCGGCGATGGACACCACGGTCTCGCCCTGCAACTCCGCGAGCACGAACATCGCGCGCTTTTCTTCGTCGAGCGAATCGAGTGCCCGTTGCAGGCGTTCGAGTTGCTGCTTGTGGCTCGCGGACGTCTCCGGATCGCCCTCGCCTTCCGCGTGGTTCACGCGGTCGTCGTCGATCTCGACGAAGGCGCGGACCTTTCGCTTGCGGCGTTCGGTGTGCACCAACCGGAACGCGATGCTCGCGAGGTACGTCGTCGGCTTGGCGGGCCCGGGCTGGTAGCCGCCGTTCCGGTGCGCGATGAGAAACACCTCTTGCATCAAATCATCCAAGTCCGAGCGCGAGACTCCCATTCGAAGAATGAACTTCGCCACGAACCGGGCGTGTCGCCGGAACAGTTCAGCCGAGTTCAGTGCTTCGCCGTCAGCCAACCTGGCGGGGATTCCCTCGTATGAATGCGGCCCGGCGCCCGTTCCGTGATCTCCGGTGTACGAAAAGTTCACTTCATGACCTCAGAAGGAGAACGACGGCCCGAGCTCGAACGCGCCGAACGCTTGCGGCAGGTCCCGCGAAGCGCCGGTTTGCGATTGAGTTTCGGTCACTTGCACTCGCGCTCCGCGGCCCGCGACGGCAAGGCTGGCTCGCGCATGAATGGCGACGACGCGCGTCAACGCGACGTCCGCATCGAGCGCGGCTTCGACCGCCCAGAACAGATTCGTCTGGGTTTGCGCGGCTGCGGTGTCGTGGCCGACGCTCGTCAACGCGCCGAGCCAGGGTCCCGCGCAGAGCCCGAACGTCACCGCTTTGGACCATCCCGGCAGGTAGCACGCGTCGGCTCGCACCGCGGTGAGTCGAACATCGAAACGCGCTGCGACGTCGGAGCGCACCGACTGATCGCGAGCGAAGAGAGCAAGCACCGCCAGATCGGTACGCAACCATCGGGCCAATTCGAGTCCGAGGGTGACGTTGCCGCCGACGGCGGGGTGTTCGGGGAACGGCGTCGTCACCATGCCGTTTCCCGAGAGCGTCCATCGTTCGGTCGGCCGTCCGGTGTTCG
>DATBBD010000540.1:0-5872 GCA_036271175.1 Polyangiaceae bacterium
AAACGCCCCGCGCTCAAATATCATAATACAAATGAAACTCGTACGGATGCGGGCGGAGCCGGAGCGGGTTGATCTCGTTCTCCAGCTTGTACTCGTGCCACATGTCGAAGAAATCGCGGGTGAACACGTCGCCCTTCATCAAGAAGTCGTGATCGCGATCGAGCTCGGTGAGCGCTTCCTCGAGTGAGCTCGGCATCCGCGGGACGTCTTTGAGTTCTTCGGGCGAGAGCGAATAGATGTCCTTGTCGAGCGGATCGCGCGGATCGGTTTTGTTCTGCACGCCGTCGAGCCCGGCCATCATCATGGCCGCGAACGCGACGTACGGGTTGCAGGTCGGGTCCGGAAAGCGACACTCGATGCGCCGCGCTTTCGGCGACGACGAGTACGTCGAGATGCGGATGGCCGCCGACCGATTCCGGCTCGAATAAGCGAGATTCACCGGCGCCTCGAAGCCCGGCACGAGCCGCTTGTAGCTGTTCACCGTCGGGTTCGTGAGCGCCGCGAGCGCGCGCGCGTGCTTCAGCACGCCGCCGATGTAGTGGAGCGCGAGCTCACTCATGCCGGCATAGCCGTCGCCCGCGAAGAGCGGCTTGCCGTCCTTCCACAGCGACTGGTGACAGTGCATCCCGTTTCCGTTGTCTCCGAACAGCGGCTTCGGCATGAACGTCGCAGTCTTCCCCGCCTTCCACGCGACGTTCTTGACGACGTACTTGAACCACAAAAGCTTGTCGGCCATCGTGGTCAGCTTGTCGTACTGCATGTCGATCTCGCCCTGACCGGCAGTCGCGACCTCGTGATGCGATACTTCGATGGGGATGCCGAGCGCCTCCATCGTCTGCACGATGTCGGTGCGAATGTCTTGCTGGGTATCGTTCGGCGGAAGTGGGAAATACCCTTCCTTGTTCCGAATCTTGTTCGCCAGGTTTGCTCCCCCCTCGTCACGACCGGTGTTCCAGGTCGCCTCCCCCGAATCGATCCGATGCATGCTGCCGTTCTGGCCGTACTCGTAGCGGACGTCGTCGAAGATGAAAAACTCGGCTTCCGGACCGAAGTAACAGGTGTCCGCGATGCCGGTGCTCTTCAGATACGCTTCCGCTTTTTTCGCGATATTCCGGGGATCGCGCGTGTAGTTCTGTCGGGTGATGGTGTCCTGAACCGTACACAAGAGCACCAACGTCGGGTGCTTCATGAACGGATCCATCTTGGCGCTCGCCGGGTCGGGGATGAGCAGCATGTCGCTCGCGTTGATCGGCTGGAATCCTCGAATCGAGGAGCCGTCGAATCCAACGCCGTCCGTGAACGTCGACTCCTCCAGTCGATAGAACGGCGTGCTCGTGTGCTGCTGCTTGCCCGGGAGATCGATGAACCTGTAGTCCACCATCACCGCGCCATGTTTTTTCCCGTACTCGAGTACTTCCTTCGGAGTCATTCCTTGTCTCTCTCCTCCACAGCCAGCGTCGTGTCGAATCCTGCCGGCGCCGCTCTTCCCCGAGAGACCACTTCCGCGCCTCCGCGAACCTCCGCGATGGAGTGGTCGGTCGACGAGCGACCTTAAATGGCTTCTTCGGCCCGCTCGCCGGTACGAATTCGCACCGCTTCTTCGATCCCACTGACGAAGATTTTTCCGTCGCCGATGCGACCGGTCTTCGCGCTCTTCTCGATGGCGTCGATAACCTGTTGCGCCTGGCTGTCGGCAACGACGATCTCGACCTTGACCTTCGGGACGAAGTCCACGACATACGCGGAGCCCCGGTAGACTTCTTTCTTGCCGCCAGTCCGGCCGAAGCCCTTGACCTCGGTGACCGTCATCCCTTGGATGCCCACCTCTGACAACGCGTCCTTCACTTCGTCCAGCTTGAACGGCTTGATGATGGCCTCAACCTTTTTCATGGGTCCCTCGCTTCGGCAATAGTCCGCCCGAGCTCCCTTGAACTCGAGAGGTTATGCATTCTTTCCGCGTTTTTCGACACGCCTCTGCGGCGTAACGGTCGAGTAGCGGGGACTACGTTTCCGAAATGTTTCTCGAGGGCATCCAGTGAAGTCGGCCGAACTTCTTGGCGAAACCACTACCGAAAGGGGCGGCCGACACCCGGCCCGCTGGTCCGAAGACGCCCTCGGTCAAGAGCGGCGGCAGGCGCCGTCGGACGACCCTTCGCGGCCGGAAGTGCGGCGGATTTTGGGGTCGGCAGGCCTTGTCGTCGAGCACCCTCCCGCGCGCCGCGTATTGGCATACTCTGTCGGCCACCTGTCTGATCGCCCGCCGTTCGGGGCGGGCGCCCCCTGACGATGGGCACCCCTCTGCCGATTCGAATGCCCGGTGACAAGAGCCACCCCCTGCCCGTGGACACGATCCTCGACGGAAAGTTCCGTGTCACGAGGGAGATCGGGCGCGGCGGCATGGCGGTCGTGTACGAGGCCGAGAACGTCGACATCGGCAAGCGCGTCGCGGTGAAGGTTCTCGCGGCCGAGCTGGTCTCGTCGCGAACCGTCACCGAGCGATTCATCCGCGAAGCGCGTGCCGCGGCGGCCATCCGCAGTCCGTACATCTGCGACGTGTATGACGTCGGCGCGTTCGAGGACCGACCGTTCTTGGTGATGGAGTTGCTCGAGGGCGAGAGCCTGTACGACCGACTGTCGCGAGTGCGACGACTCGACCAGAAAGCCACCGTCGTCATCGCGACACAGGTCTGCAAGGGCCTCACCAAGGCGCACGAAGCGAACATCGTTCACCGCGATCTAAAACCGGAAAACATTTTCCTGACGAAGAACGAGGACGGCGAGGTCGTCTCGAAAATCGTCGATTTCGGCCTCGCCAAATTCTACGAACCGACGCTCGAAGGGGGCCCTGCCGCGCGCTTGACCAAGGAAGGCGCACTCTTCGGAACTCCCGCTTACATGAGCCCGGAGCAGGCGAAAGCGCAGGGGGAAGTCGACAATCGAGCGGATCTCTGGGCGCTCGCGTGCATCGTGTACGAGTGCCTCACGGGGCGCACGGTGTGGAACGTCGACCAGGGCGTGGCGATGATCCTCGCGCAGATCGCTGGCGCGCCGATCCCGCGGCCGTCGCGGCTCCGCGACGACTTGCCGAAGACGTTCGACGACTGGTTCCTCCGCGCGCTCGATCGAAACCCCGATAGGCGCTACCAGACGGCGAAGGATTTTTCCGACGGGCTCCTCTTCGCGCTCGATCCGCCCGAAGGTTCGGTGAAGCTCGCGCCGATCCACACCGCGGAAGAGGGCGAAGACGTCGATCGGCTCGTGAGCGGCGAATTCGAAGCGCCGTCGCGCCCGACCGATCGCCCGTCGCCGCCATCGGGCAGGCGCGATCGCTCCGCGCCGCCGATCGCGTTCGAGCACCTCGCGCACGACGAGATCGCGGCGCTGCTTCCGAGCGGCCTGCCCCCGTCGAAGTCGCGCGGACCCGGAGTCGCGATCCTCTTTTTGCTCGCCGCGAGCGTGCTCGCGCTGGGCGGTTACGCAGCGTGGTTCTATCTGCTTCACCCCGCCGAACGCGGGCGCGTCGCACGGCAGCGCATGCTCGCGCCGGACCCGAGCGGGAGTCTCGACCCGAGCCGCCGCGATCTCGCGGAGACCGAGCCGTACGCGCTCCAGATCGCCACGGCGCAGGAGCGCATCGCGAGCGGACAGCTCGACATCGCGGCGCAACTCTTGAAGGGCGCCTTCGACGCGAGCCAGAACAACGCCGCGCGCTCGCTCTACAACCACGCCGAAGTCATCGGAGAGAATGCGCCGGACGCGCCGTGCAAAGTCACCGCGCTCGGCCATCCGCGCCCCTTCTCCGGGCGCCCCGATGCGAGCTCGTTGCCGACTATCGTGCTCTCGGGAGCCGGCTTGGTCGCAGGCTGGGCCGAGATGGATCCGCAATCGCGACGCCGCTACGCCTACACGACGGTGCTCGACCAGCAGCTCCGGCGCGTCACGCCGGTGCTCACCGTCACGCCGGAGGCAAAGCTCGTCCAGCAACCGTCCCTCGAGGCGCTCGACGACGGTTTGATGCTTCTCTACTGGGACAGCTCGCCGGACGCTTCCGGCGTTTTCGTCCGAAAGCTCGACGCGTCGGGCAGCATCACGAGCCCGCCGCTGCCGGTGTCGACGTCGACGGAACGTCAGAGCTTCGCCACGTCGACCCGCGACGCGAGCGGCAAGATCTGGGTGGCATGGACCGAGAAAGACGGCGCGCGCGTCTCGGACTTGTTCGCGCGCCCGCTCGACGCCGATTTGAAACCGTCGGGCCGCGCGATACGCCTGACACGATACACGCCGGCGGCGCGCATCGTGTCGACGGCATCGAAAGCGTCGCTCGCGATCGCGCACGGGTTTCTGAACGTCGCCTACGCCCTCGAGCGCGGCGTCGAACATCACGTGTACGCGCTCCGCGTGCCGCTCAAAGATCAGACGTTCGCGACGGGGGGATTGGCGGCGCCGCCCGCCGACGGCTCGCACGACCCCGATCGCTTCCTCGGTCAAATCGTCCCGGTGAGCACCGGCGTCGGCCAGCCCGACCAGCCGAGCATCGCGTGCGTCGAGCAGGGTTGCTTCGTCGCGTGGGACGATCAGAAAAATGGCGGTCACGTGGCGTTCTATTCGGGCACTGCCGGCGAGGTCATCTGGCGGCGCGATCTCGGGCCGCGCGCGGTTTCGCCGACCGTCGCGGGTTCGGCCAGCGACGTGGCCATCTCCTGGTACGACACGAACCGCCTCCGCATCGCGCGGCTCAGCCGCGACGGCATCGGACCGATCACGCTGCTCGGTCACGCGAGCGGTTATCAGCCGCCACCCGACGTGCTGCCCGGCGCCAAGCCGGGCACGTGGTTCGTCGCGTGGCGCGACTTCGAGGCGGGCCAGCACGAGGCGTTCGTGGTGCGCGCGGAATGTCGATGAGGGCGAGGGATCCGCGAGGCGAGACCGTTGGCAGAGGGCCGCCCTCCGGCGGAAATTTTCTGACCATTCCGTCGCGAAGCGCCGTCCGCTCGCATCCCGTCGAGACCGGGCGCGTGCTCCTCACGCCGATCGATCCTGCGGACGGGCCTGAGCTCTGGAGCGTCGTGGACGAGTCGCGGTGGCACCTCGAACGATGGCTCCCCTGGGTGCCGTTCAACAACACGCCGGAGGCGAGCCAGCGGTACGCGGAAGCCTGCGCCGCTGATTGGGACGCCGGCCGCGCGGTGCGCTTCGGGATCCGCGATCGCTCGTCGCACGCGCTCCTCGGCGTGGTCGGTCTCGACTCGTGCGTCCATCTGCATCGCTCCTGCGAGCTCGGCTACTGGCTCAAGCTCGACGTCACCGGGCGCGGATTGATGACCGAAGCGTCGCGCGCCTGCGTCGAGTTCGCCATGGAGCGACTCGGTGTTCACCGGCTCCGGTGCGCCGCGGCGACCGACAATTACCCGAGCCTCCGGGTCATCGCGCGGCTTGGGTTTCGATTCGAGGGGATCGCGCGACAAGCCGAACACGTCGGCGGCCGGTGGGTCGACCACGCCGTGTTCGCCCACCTGTCCACGGATTGATCGACTAGTGTCGCGACTCGAAAGTCGCAATCGTTCGAGGGAACGACGTCCGTGGGGAGCGCGACAGTAGGCCATTCGCGAAGCGAATGACTCGGGGGAGCCGGCGCAGCCGGCGGGGGCGCGAGGCGCCCCAAGAAAAAAATAGTGGCGTGCGGCGCCGAAGGCGCCGGTCGGCGAAGCCGACTCTCGCAAGGCGATTGTGACTTGCGAGACATGACACTAGCTCGGCGGCGTGTCGCAGAAGCCGCCGAAGCAAATCGAACTGCAGCACTGCGCGGCGGTCGCGCAGGCGCTTCCCGTCGTTTTGCACGCCGTAACCGTGGCGCCCCCGTCCGGGTTCGGCG
>DATBBD010000541.1:0-4099 GCA_036271175.1 Polyangiaceae bacterium
AGCGCTCTTCTGATCGGCGGGCGTCGACTCCCACTTCTTGAACGCGTCGAGGAAGTGGTCGCGCGAATCTTCCCACTCGAGCTCGCCGAGCCGGAGCAGCGCTTCGGGCATTTCGGCGGCGCCCTTCGGCGTTTCGCCGACGAATTTCAACAAAAGGCCCATCGCTTCACGGCGGAGCGCCTTTTCTTCGGCCGTGTCGCGATCGATGCGATCTTCGATGCGCTGCTCGAGGATGGCGCGCAGCCGCTCCGGGATCTGCATGTTGATGCGCCCGGTGCGCTTCGCGAGCGCGGCGTCCTCGGTCTTCTTCTTCAACGTCGGGCGTTCGGCGGGCGCGAGCTGCCGCTCGCCCCGGGGTTTCACCTTGCTCGTCGCGGTCGTCGCAGAGCTCGGCGAAAATTCGAGCGAGGCGTCGGCCGCGGCGAACGCCGGGCAAGCGCAAAACCCGAGCGCGAGCGCGAGCGCGGTCACCGAGGCGACTCCCCTCATCGCAGGCCCTCGCCGCCTACGTACTCATCGGCCCAATCTTCGCCGTCGAAGGGCCAGTATTCCTCGTCGTCCTTCAAGTAGCGCGCGGCGTCGAGCGAATCGACCGCGCCTTGCGGCAAGAACCCCTCGGTGAGCGCTTCAATCTCGACTTCGAGCGAGCGCTTCTTCCCGAGCACCGTCTCGATGCGCCCGAGCCGCGCGCGACGGAGAAGCCGCGACAGTCGCCGATCCAATCTTATTAGGGAATCCCTGGCGGCTTTGCCGGCGGCGAGCACCAATTGTCGTCGCGTGGCTTGCGCAGTGGCGTAGAGCTCCGTCGCGCTCTTGCGATCGCCGGCGACGAGACCGGGAAGCCCGGGCGCGCTCGCGTCCGCGGCGACGTCCGCATGCGCGCCGGACAACGCCTCCGCTGCGCGGCTCTCGAGCGCGGCGAGCTCTTGTTCGAGCTGCGCGACGTCGGCGGCGTGCCCGCCGTCCTTCGCTTGACGGATCAATCGCCGCACCTCGGCGAGCTCGGACTGAACGCGTTCCTTCCGTTCTTCTTCCGTGCCCGAGAGCTCGGCGGTGGAACGCGGGCGCACTTCCTTCGGGCTCGACAGGCGCAAATTCGCGTCGTCGAGCGACGCCATGGCCTGGCGCAGGCCGCTCATCTGATGATCGAGCTCCGTCAATCGCCGGGTCGCTTGCCCGTACTCGCCGTCGCGCCGGAGCATTTCCGCGAGCGTGCGGAGCGACTCGGCGTCCGATTTCGCGGCCACCGCGCCCGGATCGGCCCCGCCGCGCACGGACTCCTCGAGATCCGACAGAGCCTTCTCGTCGGCGATCACCCGACGCGCGGTGTCGCGGACCGGCTCGTAGCGACGAATGAACTCCTTGAGCTTTTCGTCGGCCTTGGGAAATTCGCAGAGGGCCAGATCGACGTAAGCGTCGAAGATCCACACCTCGTCGTCGTACGGCGAATGCTCGCCGCGCGAACGCATCTCGTCGAGTAAATCGCGCGCGCCGCGGTAGTCCTTCGCCTCGTAGCGCGAGTTGGCGGATTCGTAGAGCGCTTCGGGGAGCCGCTCGGAATCGCCGGGGACGAGATAGTAGTAATAACGCGAATCGTCGAAGCGGTACTGCTCGTGCGCGATGCGGCCGAGCCCGAGGCGCGCCATGTCGCGCACCTCGAAGAAGTCGCTCCCCCCGAAGGCGAGGGCCGCTCGGGGCGTCTGCTTCACGTCCGCGACTTTGCAAAACTGCTGTTCGCCTTGTTTGAACTGACGTCGATCGACCTCGATGAGGCCGGAGAGATACGTCGCTTGCGCCCAGAACCGCGATTTCGGCGTCACTTTCGCGAATTCAGCGAGGGCGTCGTCGTCCTTGTCGTTCCGGATCGCGGTGCGGCCGGCGAGATAGGCAAGGTCACTGGTCAGTTCTTCGGGCATCCCGGGCGGCAGCTTCGACAGATCCGCGAGAAAGACGTCGGGCGTGTCGCTCGCCAGACCGAAATCGACGAGGCTCCGGACCGCGCGCCGCGTCCAGACGTCGGGCGGATTCTTTTCGAGGAGCGTCAAGAGATACGCGCGCGCCGGATCGTACGCGCCGGCACGGCCGAACGCGTCGCCGAGCAAGAACGTCGCGGTTCGTCCTTCGTCGAGCGACGCGAACGGCGCAAATCGCGGTGACTCGATGAGATACACCAGGTCGCCGATCGCTTCGTCGCGGCGGCCGTCGTCGAGCTTCGCCTCGGCGTCGGCGAGCGCGCGCTGGATCTGCTCGACGGAAAGCGGCGTGGTGCTGCCGAGCTTCGCGGCGGCGAGCGCCGCTTGATAGGCGCGCATCGCCGCGCCGCGGGTGTCCGGCGTCCCCGGCGTCACTGGTCCGTTCGGCAGCGCGCTCGCTTGCGCCGCGACGCCGCCGTTCGTCGCGGCCGCACTCGCGGGGGTAGCCGCGCCGCCCGCTCCACGAGCCGCCGCGCCCTTCGCCGCAGCAGCCGGCGACGGCGCGATGGACACGTCGCCGATCTGGAGCACGTTTTGACTGCCTGCGGGCGCGCCTGGGGGGGACGAAGAATCGGTAGGAGCGGGAGCGGCGGACGGTGCGGGAGCGGGCTTGGGCACGCCTTGTGCTCGCGCATTCGCCCCCACCATGACGACGATCGCCGCGAAAGGCACCCCCACAAATCTGATCGCTCGGCGCTGGAGTTCGGCTCCGCGCGACGTCCGCGCGCGCCCCATCACTCGGCGACCTTGGCGCGCAATCGGATCCGCAGATCGTACTTTCCGTCCTGATCGCTCGGAAAATCCTTCGCCATGTTCGAGTCGTCGTCGACGTCGACGATCGCCTCGAGCACCTTGCGCTCCGGAACCTGGACGGAGAACCGCGAGACTTGCCAGGTGCGGTACGTCGTGCCGCGCGCGTCTTGCCGCTCGACCTCGACGCCGACGACGTGGGCGCCGGGCGCGACCGCGTGCTCGTAGACGATTTTCTGATCTTCTGCGACGAAGCCGGGCTCTCCGCGGAACACGGTGCCGTCGTCCAATGTGACCACGAAGTTTGCCACTTTCGCGTCGTCGCCGTCGGTGTGGACGTACACGCGGAGCTTGCTGGAGAAGAGCGACGTGGTCAGCGCGGCGACGCGAGCTCGGAGCGCCGCGATGTCGGACATGAGCGCGTCGAGGTTCGCCGGTCCCGGCGACGGCGTGGTCTTCGGGAATTCGTTCGCTTCGGGGTTCAGCGGCGATGGCTTCCCGCCAGGGCCGACGTCGGGGCGCGACGGCGGGGGCGTGTCGCCGATCTTGCCGTCGGCGGGAGCGGCGGGCTCCGAAGCCGCGGGCGTCGCCGAAGACGCGGCGTTGTCCGGTTCACCGTAAGGGTTCGAATCGCTCGACGGCTGGGGCGACCCCGGTGCGGCCGCGGGCGCGTCCTTGTCCGGCGCCGGTTCGGCGGGTTTGGTCGCGGCGCGGCCGCGTCGATGGGCGCCGGTGTTCTTCGGTTGCGCCGATGCCAGGGCGGTGAACGAGCCGAGCAGCACCGCGCAACGAACGACGGAAAGGAGCCGCATCCTTCCCCGAGAGTAGAGCGCCCTTCATTCGGGTGGAAGAACCCGTTTCGGGGTGCGCGTTTGGCCTACCTCGACGCCCGCCACGTGGGCACGCGGGCCGGAGCCGACCGCGCGCACGATATTCAGCGGCGCTTCAGTGCCGCCAGGGCAAGAAGCGAAAGCGTCGCGTTCGACCGGTGACGCGATCGAAGAGACGCCGCGCTTCGGCCGAGAGTCCGTCGAATGCTCGCGCCACGCCTTCGGTTGGACCCGAAGGATCGGCGCCGAATTGCGACAGGGCGGATTTGACTCGACCCCACTGGTGCTGGAGTCGCGGCGCGGCGCTTTCGACTTCTCGTCGCGCATCGTTCAGCCGGCGCGTCGCTTCGCGTGCGGCGTCGTCCACGCGGTCGGCAGCGTCATCGATGTGATCGGCGATCGTCTGCGCGGCGTCTTCGATGGCTTCGGCGTGGTCTCGGAGGGGTCGTGAAAATTCGGACATGGTCAGACTCCTTCCGCGGAGAGTACCGCGGCGATGAGCACCGGCATCACGTGCCGGCCAAAATCGAGGTTGGGCTCGTAGCG
>DATBBD010000542.1:0-5910 GCA_036271175.1 Polyangiaceae bacterium
CGCGTGCAAGCAGCGGGGAGCGCGAGCGAGGGTCTGATCGATCAGCGCTTCCAAGTGCTGGAGACCCTCGGACACGGTGGAATGGCCGTCGTCTACCGCGTGAAGGACCTAGCAACGGGCCGCGAGGTTGCCCTGAAGCAACTTCTCGTGTCCCCCAAGGACAAGCACTACGACGAAACGACGGCGCTCTTCGAACGCGAGTTCCACACGCTCGCCGAGCTCTCGCATCCGTCGATCATCGAAGTTTACGATTACGGCGTTTCCGATTCGCGAGCCCATTACACGATGGAGCTGCTGCTCGGTGGCGATCTTCGTGAGCTCTCGCCAGTACCGTGGCAGCGCGCGTGCGCGGTCTTCTACGACGTGTGCTCCTCACTCGCACTCCTGCACTCGAGACGCCTCGTCCACCGCGACGTGAGCCCGAGGAATCTCAGATTCTCCACGGATGGGCGCGCGAAGCTGATCGACTTCGGGGCGATGGTTCCGATGGGTCCCGGCTCGCTGATCGTCGGGACGCCTCAGTTCGTCGCGCCAGAGGTCGTCTATCGCTCGACCCTCGACGCGCGCACCGATCTGTTCTCGCTCGGCGGAACGTTTTACTTCGCGCTGGTCGGACGGCCGCCGCACGCCGTCCGAGACTTCTCGGGCCTCTTCGACGCTTGGGCGAGCAAGCCCGTCGCGCCGTCGCGCTACGTCGAAGACATCCCCGAGGTCCTCGAAGCGCTCGTGCTCTCGCTCCTGTCCGTCGATCCCGCGGTGCGACCGCGCTCCGCCTTCGAGGTGATGCAGCGCCTGGCCGGCATCGCCGGGCTCGACCGCTCCGAATCGATCGCGGTGTCTCGCGCGTATCTCTCGACGCCCGCGCTCGTCGGTCGCGACGACGCGATCGCGACGCTGCGCGCCCGGATGTCGGAGGCGTTCGCGGGGAAAGGTTCTGCCGCGCTCTTGCGAGGCGTCGCCGGCGTGGGTCGTTCGCGGATGCTCGACGCCGGCTCTCTCGTCGCCAAGGCGCTGGGCGCTACCGTGGCCCGCGCGGCGGCGAGCGGTGGGCAACGTGTTCGGTTCGGGGCCGCGGCCGCGCTCTCGGCGCAGTTACTCCAGACGGCCCCCGAGGCTGCGCGCGCGGCGGCCGCACGCGCCGGCGTACTCGCGACGTTGTTCGTCCCCAGCCCGATCGACGACGCGCCCGGGCGACTCGAGCTTCGTGACCTCGGCCACCCGTCGCTCGATCGGCGTGCGACGCACCGGGCGCTGTCGCGATGGATCCTTTGCCTGTCCGACGAGCGGCCGATCGCGGTGTGCATCGACGACGTGGACGGGGTCGACGAGGCTTCGGCGGCGCTGATCGCGGCGCTCGCCACGGAGTGCGACGGACATCGGCTATTCATCCTCTGCACCGCCGACGACGACGCCAAGCCGAACGACGAGATGGCGTTCCGCTCCCTCGAGCGGCAATCGACCCCCGTCCTTCTCGCTCCACTCACGAGGGAAGGCACCGTAACCCTCTTCGAATCCGTCTTCGGCGACGTCCCGAACGTCCGCGTCCTCTCCGATACGCTCTACGCGGTCGCGCTCGGAAATCCGCAGAGCACGATGGCCCTCGCGCAGCACCTGGTCGACCATCGCGTCCTTCGCTACGACGGCGGCAACTGGACCCTTCCCGCGCGCATCGACGACCGAGACGTCCCGAACAGCGCCGAAGACGCGATGCGTGCGCGCCTGACGGGGCTCTCGGCGACGGCTCGATGGCTCGTCGAGGCTCAATCACTCGCGTCGCACGCTTCGTTCAGTCGAGACGACTACGCGCGCTTGCGACCCGATCTCGATTCGGCGCTCGTCGATCGCGCCCTGCGGGAGCTCGTGACCGAAGAAGTCCTAGTCAGCGACGGACGGCTCCACGCGCTGGCCCATCGGAACTGGTCACACGTGCTGGCGACCGGCATGGCCGACGCGGCGCGCGCCGAACGACACCTCGCTCTCGCGTCGCTGTATCGGTCTCCCACCGGCATCGCGAAAGTGCATCATCTCCTTTCGGCTGGGCGTCACTCGGAGGCGATCGAGCGCGTCCTCGCGCTTCTCTCCACGATTGTCCCGGGAGACCTGATCGAGTCGGACCTCCCCGCGGACGAGGTCGCCACGACGTTGGAGCGCGCGCTCGACGCCGCGCAGTCGCTCGGCCGAAAGCTCGGCGAACGTTACGACATCGAGCAATGGATCGTGGCAGTCAGCGTGGGCACCGACGAACGCTTCTACTTTCGCGCAGCCCCGCACTGGCTCGCGCGATTGAAGCGCGATTCCGGTTACGACGCTTGGTGCGCGCTCGACTCCGCGCTCGAACCGGGAGAGCGCCTCTCGCAAGCCATGCAAGTTGCGTACGGCGCATACGTGGCGACTCCGGAAGACGACCGCGTTTGTCGTCCGGACCAAGCGCTGAAATTCCTCGTCCAGTTCGTCGCGATCTCGCTCGCCGTCGGGACGAGAAGCCTCGACTTGGCGCTGATCGAGTCGCTTCCGAGCTTGCTGGAACCGTTCGCGCCGCTCTCGTCGGCGGTCGCGGCGATCCACGAAAACGCGATCGCCGCCGTGGAATCGATCTGTCGCGCGCAACCCGACCGGGCGAGAGCGCGCTGGATTACGCTCCGCCACAGCCTCGCGAAAGAGGCGGAGAGCGACCTGCCGCACGTCGGACTCATTCAGCGGGCCGTGGCCACCGCGCTCGGCTCGATCGAGGCGTGGATGGGCCTCCCGTCTGCGAGCGAATGGAGCGCGGGCCTCGACGACGACCCGCTCCAGCGAGTGAGCGCGCTCCACATCCGCCGCATTTTGCGGTTGCAACAAGGCGACTGGGAGGGCGCCGAGCGCCTACGAAAGCGCGCCGAGGTCTTGGCGCTGTCCGCGCGCGTTCGGCAGATGTTCAACAACCTGACCATGATCGAGCTCGGCGTGAACATGCTCGCTCGAGATCTCACCGGCCTCAGACAAGGAGGCGATCGCATCGAGGCGCTCGCCGACCGTTTTCCGGGATGGGTTCCGTATCGACACCTGGCACGCGGCCGCTTCTTGCTCGTGCAAGGAAGCCTCGAGGAGTCGCTCGCGGCGTTCTCCGACGCGCTCGCGCTGGTAGCGCCGAAGGCGGAGGCACCTTACCCGCTCCACGGCGCATGGTTGGGCTCGGCTGCGGGCTACGTCGAGGCGCTCGTCGAGCTCGAACGATTCGAAGAAGCGCGCGAGTCCGGCGAACGCACGATCGGTCTCTGCGAGACGCTGGAGGTCGGATTGCCCCGGCACGAGGTGACGCGCGCGCTCGCGATCGCAGAGGCGAAGTTGGGCTACTACCAACGGGCCGCCGAGCGGCTCGATTGGGCGATCGACGAGCAGAGCGCGGTCGGCGTCGCAGGGCTCTACCTCGGCGCGACGTACGAAGCGCGCGCGCGCGTCGCGATGTGGGCGGGCGACGATCCGGCGCTCGAGAAGTTCGCGGGCCTGGCCGCGCACGAGTATCGCCAGGGGCGCAACTCTCCGCTCGCGGGGCGCTACGAACGCCTCATGGCCGACGCGCGCCGGGCCGGTAAGACGACCTTGCCGTCGCTCTCCGAGTTCGGTTCGAGCCAGTTGAAGTCGTCGGTGTGCGACCCTCGTCTGTCGGCGAAGAGCCTGATCGCTCGCACGATGGCCGGAGCCGACGATCGTCGGACGCGCTGCGCGCATGCGCTGCGTCTCCTTTGCGAAGCGCATGGGGTGACCTCCGGACACCTCTACCTCTTCGAAGGCGGGCGCGCGTCGCGCGCGGCGTCGGAAGGCGCGAACCCGCCCACCGAACCGTTCGACGATGCGGTGCGAGCGTGGCTAGCCCGAGAGCTCGCGGAGTCGGAGGTCGCGACTCGCTTGACGAACGAAATGCCGGAGCTGGAGACCCGCTCATCGAACGAGTTCCGTGACGAGAACGGGAACCGTCAATCCGCCGTGCTGCTCGTCGTCGCCGACGGCACGTCGAGCTCGTGCGTCGGCGTGGCCGTCTTCGCGAAGGAACGACACGCGGCGCGCGCCGCGGTCGACTCGAACCTCCTCGCTACGGTGGGCGCGCATCTCGTGAAGTCGGGCGACGCCGAGGCCTTGCGGCTCCCCGACTGAGGCGCGAGCGTCGTTCAGAAACCGCCTTCGACGCCGACGTTCGGGAGCACGATCGGACCGACGCCCGATTCCGTGCACCGCTCGGGGTTGCATGACCGCTCGACGATCTCGGTGCTCGCCGTCGCGTTGATGACTTCCGCGATGGCGCCGACGTAGCCGTGCTCGCCGACTCTCCATCGTTTCTCGAGTCGGACGTCGAGCTGGAAATAAGGGGGACCTCGCTGTCCGCCGAACGATGCGCCGTTGATGGTCAACGTGCGCGTCGGCACACCGGTGAAAAATCCCGCGCGCCCGCCGATGCTCCAATGGCGGCCGAGGTCGTATCCGAGTGCGGCCGTGGCGACGTGGGTGTGGTCGAACGCCGCGAGCGAGTTCAAGTTCTGCCGGCTGCGGACCGAACGCGAGAGCGTGTACGAGAACACCCCGCCGAGCCGCTTCGTGAGCGAACGCCGGAGCTCCCACTCCGCCCCGTACGTGTACCCAATCGAGCGAATGTCGGCGACGTCGACGTTCGCGGCGATCGTTCCGGAGAACCCGAGCGGGTCGCTCAAGTTGAAGAAGGTCTGCTGAAACAGGGTCATCATGAGCGAGATGTCGGCCGGCAAGAGCATCTTGATGCCGGAGCTGTACGCCACGGCCGTCTGCAAGCCACCGCGCAGGCCGGCGATCTGAGCGCCGGGAAGATTCGGTAGATAGTTCGGCGTCTGGTGCGAGATGCCGAAATCGTCGACGAGGCTCACCGAGCGAGACACCTTGAACTCGACGGCGATGCGCGGATCGACGCCGACGATGGTGCTACTCAGCGAGTGAAAGAGATCCGCGCGGAGTCCGGGAGTCACGGTCATCCACGGCGTCGGATGCAGGGCGAAGCGGAGATAAACGCCGCCGACGAAGTCGGTGCGCGCCGGAAACAGCTGGGTCGCGTCGCGAAAGCTCACCGTCGGATCGGTGATGCTCAATCCGTAGTGGTCGAAGCTTCCGTCGATTCCGGCGCGCAGATCGCCGATCGGGCCGAGGTCGTGCTGGAGCTCCGAGCGGAGCTGAAGCGACTGATCGGTCACGTCGCCGCCCGACGCGCGGCTATGGTCGTAGCCGAGCGTCACCGCGGAGTGCACCTTCGTCTTCGCGCCGAAGCGGTGATCATGGCGGAGATCGATCCGGTGAAACTGCGTGCCGGCGAAGTTCTCCGCGCTCTGGTCGCCGATGTAGTCGTACGCGCCGAACGCGAAGATCCCGACCGAGTCGTTCTTCGACACGTCGTAGTTCAAGCGGAGCTGGTAGTCCCAGTAGTCGAGCACCGCATCGGTGAACCGCGACAGGATCAAGCCGGCGTAGGCGTAGCGAGCCGCGGCGATGACCTGCACCTTTCCGTCGCCGAGCGGCGTGGACGCAACGGCCTGCGCGTCGAGTGTCCGCACCATGGCTTCGCCGTGAAGGCTGTCCGGCGGAGGCACCGTCTCCGCGGCGATCACGCCGCCCGCGAAGCGGCCGTACTCCGCAGGCGCCGCGCTCTTGTAGACGTCGATGCGATCGATCAACGCCGACTGGATCACCGCAGGGCCGACGAGCGCGTGGAAGAGAAGCGGGACGCGGATCCCGTCGACGAAGTAACCGATGTTGCCGGGCGGCGCCCCGCGCATGTAAAAAAACGGAACGACGGAGACGACCGGCGTCACTCCAGCGAGCGACTCGACGGCGCGAAACGGATCGCCGAACGTGCCGGGGAGCAAGCGCGCCTCGGCACGCGATATGGAGACGCCGCCGGGAGCCGCACGCTCG
>DATBBD010000543.1:0-12054 GCA_036271175.1 Polyangiaceae bacterium
GGGATGACTCGTTGCTCGCCGATGCCGAGGGAAAGCTCTACGAACTCGGTCTCGGGTTGCGGCCATGCCGGCGAGCCGAACAGCGTCATCACCGCGACGAGCAGCGCCGGCAGGGCACCCCAAACCCTCGACCTCCGCGGGGCCCAAACCCGGAACCTCGACGATGCGTCAACGCACATGGTCGAGCTCCGACGTTGCAGCGCCGCGGCGCACGACGGGCGGCGCGGCGGTCGCCGTTCGGCTGTCGACGAGCACTCCGTCGTCGGGATTTCGAAGCGCGAGCGTGACATCGGAGCCGCGCAAGGCCGCGAGCGCCGTGGCTTGCTCGACGCTGCCCGACAAAGTGACGCCGCTCCCCGACGCCGGTCGCGCCGCAGGATCGTCGCTCGAACCCGTGTCGCTCCCGACCGCGAGGACGAGCAGATTCTGAAGCGCCGTCGAGTCGGTCTTCGCGTCACGGGGCATCACGTCCACGCGATCGCCGGGGCGCAAGAGCCCGTCGAAGGTGACCGCACGCACCGAGACGGCGCGCATGCCGGGCTGGACGAGCGACGACAGATCGCGCGACTCCGGGCGCGCGGCGACGAGATCCGTCCAGAGAAGCCCCTCGCTCGCTTTGAGCCCGAGGCTCACGCGCGCGCCGACGATCTTTTCGAGTTCCTTGGCAGGGACCTGCCGTTTTTCGACGTAGGCCTCGGGCACATTTCGAACCCCGAGTGCATCCTTGACGAGCGCGCCGCCGATCGGCACGTCGCGGGTCACGATCAGGACGGCGACGGGATCGCCGCCCGACGTTTCCACGACCAATCGGCGCTTGTAGATCTCCAGGGACCCGACCCCGAGCGACGCGCAAACCACCGAGGCCAAGAGCGCGCGCCGGTTCACGACGACCCTCGCGCGGTGTGACGACTGTGCTCCATTGTGTCGTCTTCGTCGGGCGCTCTGCGCCGGCGGTTGCGCGCCAGCGTCAGAACGCGAGCACGGTGAGTACGGCGTGCCCGTCGCGAACGGATGGCGCGGTGATCACGGTTCTGCCGTCCCGGCGCGCCGTCACGTTCTCGCGATTACCGGCGCCGGTCTCGACGTGCCAACCTTCGCGCGACAGGGCCTCTCGGTACTCGCTCGCTGCGACGGACGGGTCACGGCCGTCGAGCGCGTAGACGGCGATCGCCCCGGACGTCCCCGGCGACCATGCCGAGAAGCGTCGCTCGGCGTTGTTCGGCCGCGGCACGAGCGGCGGATCTTTCCCGGGAGCGTCGCCGCGCGGTGGGAAGGCGCGGAGCAGCGGCAGCGTGCCGTCGCTCCACACCGCGACGTAGGTCACGGTCGCCGCGCTTCGCTCGAGGAGAACGAGACGCAGATCGCCGAGCTCGGCGAGATCGCCGGTGTCGAGGAACGCTTTCACCCGAGTCGCCAGCGTCGCGGGACCGACGCGATGCGCTGAGGTGTCGAGGCACGCGATCAGCGTGCGCTCGCCGTTTGCGCCCCCCTCGAGTCGCAGCACGCCGCCGACGGTGGCAGGTTCAACCGGGGCAACGCCGACGTGGGGATTTCGATTCCGGGCGAGCCCCTGCGGCGCCCGTGGCATTGCGTTCAATGCCGCTGCAAAAGCGTCGTTCTCGCTCCGGCACACGCTCTCGAAGTAGTCCGCGGTGCGGGCGAGCGAATCCGTCGTCGACCCGGCGGAGACGCCGAACCGGAGACCGTTGACGAACACCGTGTCGGCGGTCTCCGCGTGCATCGCGTTCACGTAATGAAGGACGCTCGCGGCTTTCAGGAGGGTGTCCTCTGACGCCGCGCGCGCCGCTCGGGCGGCGAGGGCCGAGGCCACGACGGCAACGCCGACGGCGGCGAGCGTCCACGAAGTTCGACGACCCGTGCGATGGTCCGCGTCGCTCGCCGTGAACGCGAGAGTCATTTCACGACCCCCTTGATCGCGTTGAACACCGCGGTGATCACGTCGTCCGATTGCTTCGTCTCGTTGCAGGGCATGTACATGCGTCCTGTGCCGGTGAACGACGCCGTGCCGACGTAGAGCGGATCGGTGATCGCGACGTCGGCAGACGACGTCGTTCCCGACCCGAGAAGCGCGTCCACGACGTTGCTCAAGATCGGGATACTGCCGATACCGAGGTCGTGACTTGCCGTTTGGACGTTGGAAGCGACGTTCGCGGCGTTCGGATCGTCGGATGCGGCGCCGTTCGACTCGGTCTTCGACGAAGCGGGTGCGCAATCGGTCGGCAAGGTCGTGCAACCAGTCGCCGCGTATCGATACGCGCACGACCGGGCCTGAGCGGACGCCCCTTCCATCGCGTCGTAGCGATGAAACACGAAGCGCACTGCCAGAAACATGACGAGAAGTGCGGGCATCGCGATCACCGCTTCCACCGTTGCCACGCCTCGTCTTGCACGGTTCTTCATGGTGTTCCCTCAATGCGACGACAGGTCGAAGATCTGCCCGAGCCCCTGCTGCGCGTCGCTGCACGACTTCCCACCGTCACTGCCGCTCGCCGCTTTTGCGCACGCGCCTCCGAAGTTCGCGCTCACGTCGGACGACGTATCTCCTTCCGGCGCGCGCAGTCGCTTGAGCCGCGCGCGCCAGCTGCGGTGCCACATCCATTCGCTCGACGGGCTCTGGTCATCGTAAAAATACTCGGCTTGCGCCGCGGAGAGCCGACCGAGCGTGCTCGCGATCACCGACGTCGCGGACGCGTTCCAGGCCGCGACCGTGACGAGCTTGTCGGCGAAGCTCGGCGGATCCTGACCGAACACCACGCTCCGGATCTGGAAATTTTCGTCACCGAGCGCGGCTCCCGACTTCACACGTTCGGGCGCTTGGCTCGAGCCGCCCTGAGTGCCCTCGCCGGCACCTCCGAAGTTGCTCGGCACGGTGATCGTCTTTTGGTGCGAGCAGCCGAACACCTCGTCCACTTCGGTGATCGTGACGATCTGGACGCTCCCTCGTGCCCACCCGACGAGGATCTTCGGGGCTTCGGCGCAAACCGGCAGCACCGTATCGTCGCTCGACGAGGGGTGCACGTCGACCTGGTAGTCGAGTGAGTAGCGCGCGCTCGCGTCCCCACAGGGATGCGTTCCGCCGCTCCCGGTGACCACCCTAAACGGACCCGGACGGCGCACGCCGTCGGGCTTCCACCCAAGGCTCGTGTATCGATATTCGACGTCGACCGAGCGCTCTTGCCACGAGAAATCCGTGAGCCCGCTCGTCGCTCGCGGGTCGCATTGGACGCGCGCGTCCTGCAAACGCTCTTCATACGGGCTGCCCCTTCCGCAATCCGTCGCGGTGCACTCGCCGGTGTCCGGATCGGGCTTCGACGCCGTCTCGATGTCGTCGACCTCGAGGCAGCTCGCCGTCGCGTCGTCGCTCGGATCTGTCTCGGCACCGGCCTTGCTCGCGTCCGCCTCGCATTGCTGGCGTGCAGCGAGCTTCGGCAATTTGTCCGTCACCTTTTTCGTGAGCGTCGGCGCGGTCGCGCCGTTTTCTCCGCAGAAATAGGCGCTCGCGGTCTGGGCGAGGTCGGTCACGGCGCCTTTCACGGCGTCTTGCACGAACCCCGGCAACGGCGTGAACGGCAGCGCCACGACGTCGCCCGCGTCATTTCCGGCGTACTTGCACAGCACGCCGAAGTCGTCGTTTTCGACGGGAAGCGTGAGGCTCGGCGGGATCGCGACGCCGAACGCTGCCGGCGGCGAATAGTGCGCGACCACGGCGTCGACGGCGCTCACTTCCGCGAGCGCGGGAATGGTGTCCCGGACGATGGTCTCCGCCGTATGCAACAGGGCGAGCGCGTCGTGGACCGGCGTATCGAGTGCCGTGTACGCATCGTGTGCCCCCGATCGGACGACTTCTAGGGGCGGAATCGCGGCCGTCGAACCGCCACCCGTGAAGAACGCGATGGCGAGACACACGCCGATCGCGAGCGTGGCGAGCATTTCGATCAGCCGGAAAACGACGAGAATGCCGAGGAGCGCGGCCATGATCTGGTTGATGAGCACGATCAGGTTCATCCCGCGTGCGTGCGTCGTCGCGGCTGCGAGCGCGGCGGAGTCCGCCGCGTCCTGCATCCCTTCGCGATAGAGCACCGTCTCGCCGATGCCCACGGCGTAAAACAGGATCCCCGCCATGAACACGCCCATGAACACGGCAAGGAGCAAGATCGCGCCTTGTTCGTCGCAAGCGACGTCGCGCGCGATCGCAGTGTACGAGCTACGTCGCATTCTTCGTCGCCTCGTATCCCGCGCTCTGACGCGGCAACGTCGCTTCGGCGGTGAGCACGAGAAAGCGTTCGTGCGTGCCCTTGAGCAAGTCGCGCTCGCGAGTGTCCGCAACGTGGGCGAGCTCGCGCGAGGCGTTCGAGTCCGACAGCACGTCGGTGAGCGATTTACACGCGAGCGCGGCCACGACCGGCACCCCGCAGCGAAAGAGATACGTGACCCGGACGGTCACCGAATCGCTGGAGACCGTGGTCGTCGCGAGCGTCGTGCTCGCCGGCGCGTCGGGAAACGTGACGGCGACCGTGGCCGCGTCGTAAGCGAGGAGCCCGAACAGGGGGCGATCGAGGCCGCTCGAGCCGACGGCGCGCGCGACGCTCTCGGGCGTGTTCGGGAGAAACCACTGAATGACTTCGCTCGCCGAAGGCGCAAACGGCGCGAGCGGCGCCGATGCCGCACGACGGATCACATCGAGCCGGCTCGTCACGGTGAACTGCTCGAGCACCTTCTGGAACGTCATGCCTTGCGCGACGTTGTTCACGACGCCGACGAGCGCGTCGGTCGGGCTCGTCGCTTGCCCGAGCTCGCCGCGCGCTGCACCGCTGTAATGCACCGGATCGTCGTCCAAAACGACGATCGCCGAGCGCACGGCGTTCACCGCCGCGTGTCGCACGACGAGCTGGGCCGCCGCCGACAGTGCGAGCTGCACGGTGCCGAGAAACACGAGCATCACCGGGAAAATGGCGAGCAAGAACTCGAGATAAACGAGCCCCGAATCGTCTCCGAGTCGCCGTCGCATCATGACCCCGCGAGGTTCGACCAGAGACACACGGCCGCCGCGACGAAGATCGGCACGCCCATGCGCACCCCCGGGTCGTCTTCCGCGGGCGACTCGACGACACCGCGAATGAGCCCGGCTCGACGCAACGACGCCTTGAGGACGTACGACAAGCGACGTTGTCGCACGAGCCCGACGACTGCCACGGCGCCCGTCACGACGAACGCGACGATCTGGATCTCGAGACCCGGCGTCGCCCCGACGAGCGCGCCGAGCGCCGCGAAGAGCTTCACGTCGCCGCCGCCCATTCCGCCGCGCGAAAACAGGACCAGCGGCGTGGCCGCACACACCGCCGCGCCGACGATCGACGCCAAGAGCTCCCCTGCCCCACCGGAGAAAAAGTGGAGCAGGAGAGCCCCGGCGAGGAGCGGCACCGTCAGTGGATTCGGGATGCGCCCGGTGCGCGCGTCCGTGCCCGCGGCGAGGGCAGTCGCGGCCACGGCGAGAGCGGAAGGAATGAACGAAGGAGCCATGGGAGATGGGTTTTGCTGATGCGAATTTGATGACGACGTTCTCGCTCTCAGCGACGAAGTTACGGAATGGGGAGAAGCAACCAGTCGCGTTGGAGACGAAAGAGCGAGAGGAGCGGCCCGCCGACCCCGGCGATCAGCAGCGCAGCACCCACCGCGACCATGCTGAGCAGCACGACGTACTCGACGGTGACGGTGCCGCGGTCACAGTCCATTGCAACGTTAACCGCCACCCGCGGTCGCCGTGGTCGCGGGCATGACGACGTTGTTCATCGACGTATTGCTGTTGCCGACCGCGGTGACGAGCGTCGTGCCGAATTTCTGCCAGATCGCGACGCCCGCGATCGCGACCAGCGCGAGCACGATGGCGTACTCGACCGTCGTGATGCCGCGCGTATCGCGAAAGAACGACCCAAAACGGCGTTTGATGTTCCGAGACATGGTGAGTTCCCTTCTCGGGCCAGCGCGAAATGTCGCCGCCCTGGGATGGTCTCGGCTCGGCTCCGCCGCGAGTTGCCCGATTTCGTGACCCTCACTGGCTGGGGCAAAAACCCGCGGACGCTCAAGTCGAAGGGGAACCGCTGTTGCTCAAACGACGGGGCGCGTCGGGTTCGGCGGCGCCCGGGAGAATCAACGGCGCGGCGAGCCGCTGCTCGATCCAGTGGAGCTCCGGCGCGGACAATTCGGCGCCTACCGTCGCGACGACCTCACCGTCAGAGCGAAGCTCGAGCGCCGTCTCACGCCGTGCGACGCCTGAGCCGAATGGATCCGGCAGATCGCGCGATACGACGCGGGCCTCGAGCGGATCCGGTGCGCCCATCGACGCAACGGAACGCGGCCCGCGCCAGACGCGCAGCGACCACCCGTTGGGCCCGCGAGCGAGCACGGTGCGACGGCGCGCGCTCGCGAACCCCGCGAGATACACGAACGAGCCGACCGCGACGGCCACGACGAGGAGCGGAAGCAGCTCGAGGTCGACGCGAACGAGGAAAACGACGGACGCCACTAGGAAGAGGACGGCAAGCACCGCGGCCCCGACGCTCGCGCGCTGGCCGGTCCGCCACTCGAGTTCCTCGGACGCGCCGTTCGCGCGAGTGACGATGCCGCCTTGGAGCGGGGTTTCGGCGCTCGCGACGTCGAAGCCCGCTTCCTCCATGAATGGCTTGAAGCGGCGTTTCAGATCCTGCGCGCGCTCTTGTCCGAACACGCGGACGGAGAGCGAGCCGCGTTGACCGACGAATCGCACGTCGACGCGCGCGACGCCGTTCACCGAGAGCCCGGTCGGCGCGACCGCGACGAACACGCCGCTGGTCGCGTCGATGGGTGCGGCCGACGTCGTACCCCACGGTCGTCGCGTCTGGAGCTGAAGCGCGCCGTGGTCGAGACGCAGAATGCGGCGGTTCACGCGAGCCGCCAGCCCGCGAAACACGCGACCGCCGCCGAACCCGAACGGAAGGACGACCGGCAAGAAGAAGAAGAAAAAGTGCGACGACGAGCGCAGGGAGAGCACCGAGAGCGCGACGAACAACAAGGCGAGGCCGGTGCCTACGGCGCCACCCCAACGCCGCGGCTCGCCCGTCGCCGGTTCCGACGGCACATCCACCCGGAGCTCGCGCGGGGGCGCGGCGGGGAGCGCCTCCCGATACGGCGTCGTCACGGACGGAAATGTGGCGGAAGTTGGGTGAGCCGTCGACGGGTCGGTTGCCGAATGACGACCGGTCGTCTAGAAATCGCGGCAGCTTCCGACCATGGCCATCACGCGCGCTGCCGTCCTTCACGTGGCGACCCTCGCCCGGCTCGAGCTCACCGAGCCCGAAGTGGGGCGGATGGTCGACGACCTGGGGCGGATCCTGAGCTACGTCGAAGAGCTCGGCACGGTCGATACCAGCGGCGTCGTGCCGACGGCGTATCTCGCCGTCGAGGCTGCGCCGCTCCGCGACGACGTGGTCGTCCCCGGCGTCGACCGCGAGCTCGCGCTCGCTGAAGCGGGCCGGAGCGCCGACGGTGCCTTCGCGGTTCCCGCCTACGTCACTGACGGCTAGGCGCCCCCCAAACAAAAGCCCCGCGCGAGCACGATGACGACTTCTCCGGATCCGACGACGGCTTCTGCCGTCGAGCTCGCCGAGCACGTGCGTCGCGGAGATGTTTCCGCCGAGGCGCTGACGCAACGGAGCCTCGCGCGGCTCGAACAACACCGCGATTTGAACGCGTTCCTGCACGTCTCGAGAGACGAAGCGCTCGCCGCGGCGCGCGCGATCGACGTGCGGCGGAAAAAAGGTGAACCGCTCGGCGCGCTCGCCGGCGTGCCGATCGCGTTGAAGGACGCGCTCTGCACCGCGGACGCGCCGACGACGTGCGCGTCGAAGATCCTCGTGCGAGCGCGGCCCGACGGCTCACCATCGACGCCGACACGCGACGGATATCGGCCGCCGTACGACGCGACCGTCGTCGCGCGGCTCCGCGCGGCAGATGCGGTGCTCATTGGCAAGGCGAACATGGACGAGTTCGCGATGGGCTCGTCGAACGAGAACAGCGCGTTCGGACCGGTGAAAAATCCGTGGGATCGGACGCGCACACCGGGCGGCTCGAGCGGCGGGAGCGCGGCGTCGGTCGCGGCGCGCATCGTCGCGGGCGCGCTCGGCAGCGACACCGGCGGCTCGATCCGTCAACCGGCGGCGCTCACCGGCGTCGTCGGCGTGAAACCGTCGTACGGGCGTGTGTCGCGATACGGGCTCATCGCGTTCGCGTCGAGTCTCGACCAAGTCGGACCGTTCGCGACCGACGTCGCGAGTGCGGCGCGCCTGCTCGAGGTGATCGCCGGACGCGACGGCCGCGATTCGACGAGCGCCGAGCTCGCGGTCGGCAAATACGAAGCGGCGTGCGCGCGTCCGCTGAGCGGATTGCGCATCGGCGTGCCGACGCAATATTTCGCCGAAGGGCTCGACCCCGACGTCGCCGCCAGCGTGCGCGCAGCCTTGAAGGCGCTCGTCGACCAGGGTTCCACGCTTCACGACGTGGACATGCCGCACACGCAGTACGGCCTCGCGACGTATTACATCGTCGCGACGGCGGAAGCGTCGAGTAACCTCGCGCGCTTCGACGGCGTTCGTTACGGGCTCCGCGTCGAACCGCGCGGCGCGGATCTGCGAACGTTGTACGAAAAGACGCGCGGCGCCGGGTTCGGTCCGGAAGTGAAGCGCCGCATCATGCTCGGCACGTACGCGCTGAGCTCCGGTTACTACGACGCCTATTACAAGAAGGCGCAGCAGGTGCGCACCCTGATCAAGCGCGACTTCGACCGCGCGTTCGCGGAGGTCGACGTGCTGCTCACGCCGATCAGTCCCACGCCGGCCTTCGAGCTCGGCGCGAAGATCGACGACCCGGTGACGATGTATCTCTCGGACGTGTACACGCTTCCGGCGAGCCTCGCCGGGGTCGCGGCGCTGTCGGTGCCGTGCGCGCCCACGCCGGCGCGCGCCGATCGCCCGTCCCTTCCGGTCGGGCTCCAGGTCATCGCGCCCGCGTTCGCCGAAGAATTGATGTTCCAGGTCGCAGCCGCGTGGGAACGCTTCTCGCCCGCGCGCGGCCTCGCGCCGGATCTCGCGGCGTCCGGGTGACGGAACCGGCGCGGTTCGACGTCGCGAAGGTCGATGCAGCGCACGCCACAGGACTCGTCGCGTTCTTCGATCGCCTGGAAATCCCCTGTTATTGCCGCTATTGGCACTTCGCGGGCACGTCGAATGCCTGGCTCGATCGGTCGCGGCACGCGCCGGAAACGAATCGCAGCGAGCTCGTGCACGCACTCGACACCGGTTCGCCCGAGGCCGCGGGTGTCGTCGCGTTCGATGTTTCGACCAACGACGTGGTCGGATGGATGAAGCTCGCGCCGGCCGCGTCGGTCCCGAAGTTGTACGACCAGCGTCTCTATCGCGGCTTGCCGTGTTTTTCCGGCGACCGCGACGGCGTGCTCGCCGTGGGATGTTTTCTCGTCGATCCCGCCGTCCGGCGAACGGGGTTGTCGGACGCGCTCGTCCAGGGCGGCGTTCGCATCGCGAAGGAGGCCGGTGCGCGCGCCATCGAGGCGTTTCCGCGGCGCGCCGAGGGGCTCCGCGACGAAGAAAAATGGACCGGGCCGTTTTCCGCGTTCCAGCGCGCCGGGTTCGCCGTCGTGCACGACTTCGGCCCCTATCCGGTGGTACGGCTCGCGCTGTGATCGCGCGAACGCGAATCGGCTGGGCGCTCGCCGCCGCGACGACCCTCGCGCTCGCGACGTCGTGCCATCGAAAAGAGACATCCGCTGGCGGCGCCGCGGCGAACGCGAGCGCCCGAGCGAACCCGTCGAACGGCGTGACGCGCGCGCCGACCACGCCGCTGCTCGACCCGCTCGATTGGACGCCGTTGAAGGATACCACGGCGATCGGCTTGCCGGAGGGTTGTGCGATTTCCAGCGCGAAACGCGCGCGCTTGCCGGCCGGCGCGATCCGGTTCTTTGCGCCGGAAGAGAGCGCATCCGGCCTGGTTTTAGGGGTGGGCTCCCTCGCCGACGAGGTCGTCGGCGGTGCGGCGATCTTTGGCGCGGACGGTCGTCCCCGTGCGCCGTTTCCCTGGACGGATTTCGACGCGCCGCCCATCGCCGCGCGCGCGAGCTCGGGTTGGGTCGCAGCCGACGCGCTCGATCTGCGAAATGGGCGGCGCCGCGCCGAGCTCTGGGTGGAACCGGATCGCGTCGTCGAGCTCGGCGAAGGCGAATCGCTCGAGGTCGTCGATGCGGCGTGCCACGGCGCGACCTGCGCAGTGTTGACCACGCCGGCGCTCGCAGCCACCGGGCCCGGCGCGACGCTGTTCATCGTGGATCCGGTGAGCGCCGGGGTTTCACGCGTCGATTTGCCCGGCGGCGAGGAGTCGTTTTCGCCGCTCTCGATCGCTCGCGTCGACGAACACGGTGTGGTCGTCGCGCTGTCGCAGAACGGCGCGATCGCGCTCTTTCGCGTGGAGGGCAAACAGGTGACGCCGCTCGATCGGCTCGACGCTCCGTTCGGCGTTTACGACGTCGCGCTCGGCGATGCGCCCATCGCCGTCGAGCCCGGCGAGAGCGTCGACAAAGATTGCACCAAGGACACTTTCTCGCTCCGGCTCGCTCGCGCCCATGGACCTCCGTCGGTCATCGACGGGCAAGTCCCCCCAGAAGCAGTCGTCACGCGGACGCTTCCGCATGGCTTCATCGTCGCGTGGCTCGCCCCGGTGAGTTGCAAGCAGCACGGGCGCCAAGTCGTGCGCGCGTTTTTGATGGGACCGGATGGAACGCCGCGAACGTCGACGATGGCCGTCACCGATGCGCAGGGGTTCGCGCTGTCGACCCACGACGACGCGATCGATCTGTGGCTGTCGACCGACGGCACGCTCGTCTGGGTGACCGCTCGCTGCCAGATCGGGTACCGTCGCGCCGGTGAGCCCGATGCGAACTGACGACCGAGCGCGCGTGGTCGCCGTGACCGGCTCGACGTCGTTTCTCGGTCGGAACCTCATCGGCCTCCTCGAGGAAGACACGGGCGTCCGGCGAATCGTGAGCGTCGATCTCGAAAATCCGAACACCGCCGGATTGAAGACGAGAACGTACAAGGTCGACCTCGCTCAGCCGACGGCCGAAGAACGGATCGCGGAGATTTTCACCGCCGAACACGTCGACACGATCCTGCATCTGTCGTTCCTGTCGTCGCCGTCGTATGCGATCTCGTGGGCGCACGAGCTCGAAAGCGTCGGCACGATGCACCTCTTGAACGCCGCTCGACGCGCCGACGTGCAGAAAATCGTGATGCGCAGCCAGACGATGCTCTACGGCGCGTACCCGAACAACCCGAACTACCTCAAAGAGACGCACCCGCTCCGCGCTCGCCGGAGCGAGCCGTTCTTCGTCGACAAGATCCAGGCCGAGAACGACCTGCTCGAGTATCGCGACCAAGACCCGGATCGCGTCGTCACGATTTTGCGGACGGCGCCGATCCTCGGGCCCACGGTGCGCAATTTCCTGACGCGGTTTCTGAGCCGCCGCGTCGTTCCGACCATCCTCGGCTTCGATCCTCTGCTCCAGTTTCTTCACGAAAGCGACGCGATCGCCGCGTTCAAGCTCGCCGTCGATCGCGACGTGCCCGGCGTTTTCAACGTCACCGGCGACGGCGTGCTCCCGCTGTCGACCGTCGTGAAGCTCGCGGGGCGCATCGCGTTTCCGTTGCCTCGCTCGATGGCGAACACGGTCGCCGGAGCGCTCTGGTTCGCGCAGATCGGCGAGGCGCCGCCGACCGTGCTCGACTATCTCCAGTACCTCTGCGTCGCCGATGGCGAGAAAGCGCGAAGCGACTTGGGCTTCGTTCCCGTCTACACGACGCGCGAGGCGTTGCTCGATTTCGCGAGCGCGCAACATTTGCGCGACGCGCGCCTCTTATCGGAGAGCCCCGCTTGACGAAAACCAGCGACTCTTCGATGTTCCCCGGCGACGACGACGAACGCCCGACCATCCGC
>DATBBD010000544.1:0-7607 GCA_036271175.1 Polyangiaceae bacterium
ATCAAAACCAGGAGGCGGTTCATCGCGAGCTGCGTCGGGATCGATCTGTCGGCGAGCGCAAGCTTCACGTCGAGCAGCTCGCGTAGCTCGGTATCGAGGGCGGCGCCCGCGACTCCGCGGACGTCTTTGAGGGCGCGTCGCGCTGCCTCGAGATCGTCTCGTTCGATCAGGTCGTCGATTTCGCCGTAAGGCGTCGGCAAGTTGAGGACGGCCATTCCCACGAGATTACCAGGCCTTTTCGGAGTTGTGTTAACGCTGATGGTAGACTTCCCTCCGTTCCGCTAAAGAACCAAGATTACCGGTACCTTTCGATGGCCAGCTATTCCTGCCTCCTCGTCGAAGACTCGCCCATGATGCGGCAGCTCCTGACGTTCGCGCTCGCCCGAGTGAAAAAGCTTCGCGTCGTCGAGGCGGACGACGGGGTCAGCGGCATTCGCAAACTCGCCGAAGGTCCGTTCGACCTCATCATCACGGACATCAACATGCCCGTCCTCGACGGACTCAAGCTCATCCAGCGGGTCCGCACCGATCCCGTGCATCGCGCGACGCCGATCGTCGTCATCACGACCGAAGGCAGCGCGGACGATCGCAGCCGAGCCATCGACCTCGGGGCGAACGCCTACATCACGAAGCCGATCCAGGCGCCGCAGGTGATCGCGACCGTGAAGCAGCTGCTCAAGATCGAGTGACGGCGGCCCGGATGCGCCCGGCTCGCTTCGTGAAGATCTGTGGCATCACGCGCGTCGAGGACGCGGTGTTCGCGGTCGAAGAGGGCGCGACGGCGATCGGCGTGAACCTCGTGCCCGGGTCGAAGCGGTTCGTCGACGAAGCCACGGCTCGCCGCGTGATCGATGGCGTAGCGGGGCGGACGATGGTCGTCGCGGTCGTCGCCGATCGCCCGGTGAGCGAGCTCACCTTGCTGCGGCGTCGCCTCGGCGTCGATTGGCTCCAGCTCCACGGCGAAGAATCGCCCGCCGACGTGGCGGCGCTCCAGCCGCACGCCATCAAGGCCGCGCAAATCGCGACCGCCGCCGACGCGCACGCTGCCGAAGCGTTCGTCGGTGAATACCTCTTGGTCGACTCGAAACCGGAGGGTGGGCTCGGCGGCGCGGGTCTCGCCTTCGATTGGTCGCTGGTTCGCGGGCTCGCGCGCGCGCGCCGCATGATCCTCGCCGGCGGTTTGAACCCCGACAACGTCGCCGCCGCGATCGCCGCGGTGAATCCGTTCGGCGTCGACGTCGCGAGCGGCGTCGAAATGTCGCCAGGCAAAAAAGATCCGGCGAAGGTCCGCGCCTTCATCGACGCCGTTCGCCGAACCGGAGCGCCGTGAACCGCACGCAGCTCGTCGCGCTCGCGCTGGCGTTCGCGTTGCCAGCGTGCAGCTCGGCGAAGATCGCCGGGGGCCACACTGTGATGCCGGGCAAAGAGCACTCGGGCGTCACCCTCGCGCGCTACACGGTCGGCAAGTGCCGCGACGAAGCCGGCCGCCTCCATCCGTCGAGCCGCGCCGAAGTGCGACTGCTTCGCGAGGTCGACGGCAAAGTCGTCTTGGTCGAGGCGCGCGACGCCTACGACGTCGTCGTCGTGGAAAACGTGAAAGACGCGAAGAACATGAGCGGCGAGCGGATCTTCGACTTGGAGCTGAAGAGCGCCGAGAGCGCGCCGTACTTGCGCGAATATCGCCTGCCCGAGACGGGAAACGGCCCGGGCCGCTTCTTCATCATCGACCGCTTCACCGACGAACGAGTCGGGAGCAGTTTCGTCGTCGCGTACCGCCGCTTCGCCCTCGATTGTGAGCTCGACCGATCGAAACCAGACGCCGCGTCCGGTCCGCACGAGGGATAGCCGCGGAAACAAATGCGGGCGGCGCCGCGGCAAACGCGGGCACACCCGCGCGTCGAACTGCGGGCGTGCAATCGGCGGGCGGCTGATCTAGCTTGTGAAGTTATCGTCCGCGTTTTTCTTCCGCGGGCGTCGTGACATTCATGGATCCAGCCTTCCCGCAAGTGGACCGCGCTCCTGGTTCCCCCGCTCCTGCTCGCGCCGCTCGGTCGAATGAAGAGTCGACGAGCTCGAAACGCTCCATCGCAGGGTGGCTCGCGCTCGTCTTTGCCGCCGCGGGTGCGGGCGGTGCCGCCGGGTACCTCTTCAAACCGCCGGCCATCGACGAAACGCGATTCGTGAACTTCGACGCGGTCTCTCCGCCACCCGCGCCGAGCACGGGGTGGTCGGGGTTCGAGGTCGAAAAGGACGGCGAGACCTTCGACTGGTGCGCCGCGACGACGTGCTCGATGAGGATCGAAAACCAGGCCGACGGCGATCGCATCGTGCGCGCGCGGCTCACGCCGTTTCGATTTCCCGACGCGCCGCCGCAGACGCTCACCTTGTTCGTCAACGACACCATGATCGGCACGAAGCCCCTCGACGATCACCTCTCGACGGTGTCGTTCCGCGCCGCGCGCTCCTACTTCCGAAAGGGCGGAAACGATCTGCGCTTCGAGTTCGCCTACGCCGAGGACCCGAAGAGCAAGTTCCCTGGCGCCGCCGACCCCCGGAAACTGTCCGCGGCGTTCGATTGGGTCGAGATCGCCGTTCCGCCGAAGTAGGCTCTCCTCGTGAGGTTCCGCGCGGAGCTCGAGCGCTGGTGGCCGCCGGCGCTCTCGAGCGCACTGCTCGCTCCGCTGCTGTACGGCATTTTCGAAGAGCTCCGGTCGGCGGCGACACGCCGCTTTCCGATCGCCGACGTCGCCGTGTTGGAAGACGGGGTGATGCACGTCGGCCGTGAGCTGGTCGGGCCTTATTCGCGTCTCTACTTTCATCACCCGGGGCCGTTCATTTATTGGCTGCTCTGGCCGGCTTACGTCATCAGCGGGCATTCGCCGGGTGCTCTGCACGTCGCGGCGTTGCTCGCGAACCTCGGGTGTCTCGGGCTCCTGCTCTACCTGTGCTCGTCGACCCGGTTCGGCGCGCTCGGCCGCCCGATTCGTTTCGCGGCGTTGGCGCTCCTCGTGAATTTCATCGGTGGGTTCGTCACCGACGCCATCCCGAGCGCTTACCCCTCGGCGTTCGCCGACATCTGGAATCCGGTCCTGTCCTTGTTTCCCTTCGCGGCGCTGACGGTTTCGTGCGTCGCGCTCGCGCTCGGAAGCCGCGCGGCGTTGGTCGTCGTGGTCGTGCTTCACGCGTTCGTGTGCCAATCGCACGTCGGCTACGTCCCGGTCGCCACGGCGTTCGTGCTGTTCGGCCTCGTTCGCTGGAATCGCGCGGTGCCCAGCGCCGGTCGTCGCCGGGTCGAGACCGCCGCGGTGGTGGTTCTCGCCGTGCTCTGGTCGGCGCCCTTGTACGACGCGCTCTTCGTCTCGCACAATTTCTCGAAGATCGTGCGCTTCTTCATCCATCGTCCCGCGCATGCGTCGTTCGCTGCTGCGCTGGGGCACGCCGTTCGTCAACTCCAGGCGCCGGTCACGGCCGCGCTCGGCCTCGTCGCTCCCGAAGCGCCGACGACGGGTACGGCGATCGCGGCGGGTCTCACCCTCGCCGAGGCCGCCTTGCTCGTCGCGGCCGCACGCCGGCCGGCGCTGCGCGACGCGGCCGTGTTCGCGATCATCGGACTCTTCGGCGCTCTCTCTTCGGCGTTCGCCCTCGAAGCGACCTTGCTGCTCTACGTCACCTTGTGGTTCGGCGTCGTCGGGATTTTTGGCTGGGCCGTCGGCGTCGCCGGCGTGCTCGACCGGATCCGCGGCGTAGCGGGGCGAGCTCTCCCAGAAAACGGTACGCCCGTGGGCGCGCTCGCTTTGTGCGCACTCTCGGTGGCCTGGGTCGACGCGCGCTCGATCCAAAAAATACACGCCCTCTACGCGGCGTTTCGCGAGGACCCCGGCTTTGCGCCGCCCATGGTGAAGGCGCTCGCCGACGCCGCGGCGCGCATCGCGGCGATTCGAAAAGAACCGGTGACTCTCGCGGCCGGCCGGAACGACGATTGGGGGTATCTCGCGGGAGTCGTGCTCGAACTGGAGCAGCGGCAGGTCCCGCTGCGCATCGACGCGTCGTGGTCGTTCATTTTCGGGCACAGCCACGACTACGCCGCCCCCGACGAGCGCACCCTGATCGTCTCTTCGATGTCGCTCGGCGATCGGCTCCTCGTCGCTTCCGAGGGCGGCGTCGGCCTGTACGATGGCAGAGCGCCGAAACCCGGAGCCGCGCCGCCGGACCTCGCGTTGTCGCGGCTCGAAGTCCACGCGACGACGGGCGACGTGCAGGCGATGCTCGACGCCGAGCCGCCCGCGGAAGGCGCGAGCCTCGACGACCCGCGCGCGGTGCGGTTCGGTGACGGCGGGTGGATCCTGCTCGGCACGAGCGGCGCGCTCGTCGAGTCGGTGACGCTCCTCGCCGATGGAGCGGGGCGATACGCGATCGAAGGCTCGGTCGACGGCAAACGGTTCGACGAGCTCGCACGCGCCGAGAGCGTCGATGGAAGTGGCTTACGGCAACGGGTGCTTCCTCTCGTTCACCCTCGAGCCGATCCGCTCCTCCGCGTCCGACTCTTGTCGAGTGACGGCGGCGTTCACGTGGTGCGTTCCTTTGCCATTCACGCGTCGCGCTTCGGCGTCGCGCTCGTCGGCGCCACGGCGACGAAGGGCGATGCCCGGTCGATCGTCGAAGATCGCCGGCTCGCCGACGGCGAGCGTTGGAAAGCGGGCCTCGGCGCGAAGCTCATCGACGCCACGTCGGACGTCACGGTCCTGCTCCCCATGGAGCCGTCGAACGCCGCCGAGCTCACGGTTCGCGGCCCCGCCGAATACGCGATCTTCGGCTCGGTCGATTGTGCGGCGTTCGTGCCGTCGAGCTCCGTCGTTACCGAGCGGGCAGGGGTCGCCAGAAGGACGTTCCGATTCGACGATCACCCCGGCTTTCGCTGCCTCAGGATCACCGCCGTCGAGCCCTTCGGCGTGCACACCGTCGCCGAGGTTCGTCCCTGGGTGGTTCCCGGCGCGGTCACGGTCGACGTCGGAACTCAGGCGGGGCGAGCGCATCTCGGCGAAGGGTGGTCCGGTGACGAGCACGACGAGTTTCGTTCCTGGGCGTGGGCGGTCGGCAAGCGGTCGATCGTGAACGCGGCGCTCGAACCCGGCGTCGCATACCGTCTCGCGTTCGACGCGCAGCCCTTCTTCAACGGAAACGGCGGTCAGCGCGTTCGCGTCGGGCTCAACGGCGTCACGCTCGCCACCGTGCCGCTCGTCGCCGGTGCGAACGAGGTCGAGCTTCGCGTCCCCGCCGAGCTCTCGCAAGCGAACAGCCGTCTCCAGTTCGACTACGCGCTCGCCGTCTCTCCGCGCGACATCGGCGAGAGCGACGATTCGCGGCCCTTGGCCATTCGTGTCGAACGCATCACGTTCGTGCCGAGTCGCGACCCGGAGTGACGGCTCTCTCTTACGCTACTCGTCGTCGGCGCGGAGCTTCGCGAGCACCGCGAGGTCTTCCAAGGTCGAGGTATCGCCGGTCGTTTCGCGGCCTGCCGCGACGTCTTTGAGCAAGCGGCGCATGATCTTTCCGCTCCGCGTCTTCGGCAGCCCATCGGCGAAGCGGATTTCGTCGGGTTTCGCGAATTTCCCGATTTCCTTGGCGACGTGATTTCCGAGCGCGGTTCGCATGGCGGCGTCCGCGGCGTGTCCGGGCTTCAACGTGACGAACACCACCAGCGCCTGACCTTTCAGATCGTCGGGGCGACCCACGGCCGCGGCTTCCGCGACGGCTGCATGCGACACCAGCGCGCTCTCGATTTCGGCGGTGCCGATGCGATGGCCCGCAACGTTCAGCACGTCGTCGATGCGGCCGACCACGGTGAAGTAGCCGTCGTGGTCGCGCCGTGCGCCGTCGCCGGTAAAATACACGCCGGGGATTTCCGAAAAATACGTCTTTCGAAAGCGCTCATCGTCGCCCCACACGGTGCGCAACATGCTCGGCCACGGACGCTTCATGACGAACATGCCCCCGCTCCCGGGCGGCACGCTCTTTCCGTCTTTGCCGACCACGTCGGGTTCGACGCCGAAGAACGGGAGCCCCGTCGAACCCGGCTTGGCAGCGACGGCGCCGGGAAGCGTGGTCATCAGGATCGAACCGGTCTCCGTTTGCCACCACGTGTCGACGACGGGGCATCGCTTCTTCCCGACGTGCTCGTGGTACCAAATCCACGCCTCGGGGTTGATCGGCTCCCCGACGCTGCCGAGGAGGCGAAGCGACGAGAGATCGGCGGCGTCGACCCACTCGGTGCCCGCGCGGATGAACGCCCGAATCGCGGTCGGCGCGGTGTACAAGATCGACACGCGGTGTCGATCGATGATCCGCCAGAAGCGACCCCAGTCGGGGAAATTGGGTGCTCCTTCGTACATGACGCACGTCGCGCCGTTCGAGAGCGGGCCGTACACGATGTAGCTGTGCCCGGTGACCCAACCGACGTCCGCGGTGCACCAATACACGTCGTCGTCGCGCAGATCGAAGACGTACTTCGTCGTGACATGGGCCCCGGCGAGGTAGCCGAGCGTCGTGTGCAAGACGCCCTTCGGCTTTCCGGTGGAGCCCGACGTGTACAGAATGAAGAGCGGGTGCTCGGCGTCCACCACTTCGGCGCCGCCGTGTGCCGTGTTCGCGCCCTTCACCGCGTCGTCCCATTCCACGTCGCGTCCCGGCTTCATTTCGATCTTCAGTCGCTCTTCGCCGAGGCGTCGAAACACGACGATTTTTTCGACGATCGGCGTCTGCGCGACGGCTTGGTCGACCATCGCCTTCAGCGGCACGACGGAGCCGCGCCGATAGGCGCCGTCTTGAGTCACGACCACCTTGGAGCCCGAGTCGATGATCCGGTCACGCAGCGCTTCGGCGGAGAAGCCCCCGAAGACCACCGTGTGCGTCGCGCCGACACGCGCGCAGGCGAGCATCGCGACGGCGACTTCCGGGACCATCCCCATGTAGATCGTCACGCGGTCGCCCTTGTTCACGCCGAGCGAGCGCAAGACCGCCGCGAACTCGACGACTCGCTGGAAGAGCTCGCCGTAAGTGATCGTACGCGCCTCGCCCGGCGCACCCTCCGGTTCGCCCTCCCAGACCAGCGCGGCCTTGTCGCGAGTCGCCGTCGTTTGGTGGCGGTCGAGGCAGCTCTCCGTCGCGTTCAAGGTGGCGCCGAGAAACCATTTCGCGTGCGGCACTTCCCACTCGAACGTCTTTTGCCACGGCGTCCGAAGCACCAGCTCGGCGAGCTCCCGCTTCCAGAACGCGTCTGGCGACGCGAGGCTTTCCGCGTAGAGACGCTCGTACTCTTCCTTCGACTTGATCCGCGCGCCGTCGACGAAATCTCGAGGCGGGTCGAAGCGGCGCGTCTCGTCGAGGAACGTTCCGATCGCTTGCGAGTCGTTTTCCATGGTCGGTGGCAAACCATCCCATGGACTCGAAGCCCGGGGGAGGGGTCTGAAACCGTCCCCAGGCGACTACGAAAGCCCGACGCCTCGCGAGCGCGCCGCGTGACGTGCTCGAAGGGCGTTTTGAGTGGGAAACCGGGTGCTAACTCAGAAGGCGCTGCAACCCACGCCGCCGTTCGGAGCGGGGAAGAAGTA
>DATBBD010000545.1:0-17037 GCA_036271175.1 Polyangiaceae bacterium
CCAAGCAACGCAAAATCGTCAGGAAGAAGCCGCCGGAAAAAGGGTACGTGCACTGGGATCGCGCGACGTTCGAACGGCTCGTCACGTCGACCCCCGAGCCCCTCGTCTCACGGTTTTCGGTGTCGTACGGCATGCTGCTGAACGTCCTGTCGCGCGGCAAGGGCGGCTGCAAAGCCATGGCGCGGCTCATCCGGAGCTCGGACGAGCGGCGCGCTCAGCAGCGCATCATCGGCAAGACGGCGGCGCAGATGTTTCGCTCGCTCCTCGACGCACACATCGTCGAGCTCGCGCCGGATCGCGGTGTGATCGTCAACGCGGATCTCCAGGAGGACTTCTCGCTGAACCACGCGCTGTCGCTCTACTTGCTCCACGCGATCGAGCTCCTCGAACGCGACTCGGAAACGTACAGTCTCGATCTGCTGACGTTGGTCGAGTCGATCCTCGAAAACCCGGATCTCGTCCTCATTCGCCAGCTCGATAAACTGAAGACCGAAAAGATGGCCGAGCTGAAGGCCGGCGGCGTCGAATACGACGAGCGAATCGCGGCGCTCGACAAGCTCGAGTACCCGAAACCCAACCGCGACTTCATCTACGACACGTTCAACGCGTTCGTACGCTTGCACCCCTGGATCGCCGCGGAGAACATTCGCCCCAAATCGATCGCGCGCGAGATGTTCGAGATGTTCCTGTCGTTCCCCGAATACGTGAAGGAATACGGGCTCGAGCGCGGCGAGGGCGTGCTGCTTCGGTACTTATCGCAGGTTTACAAGACGTTGACGCAGACGGTGCCCGCGCCGGCGAAAACGCCGGAGGTCGACGACATCGTCACGTACTTCGGCGCCATCGTGCGCGCCGTGGACTCCAGCTTGCTCGACGAGTGGGAGCGCCTACACGACGGCGCGCCGGACGCCGGCACGGCCGCGCTCGCAATAGCGGCAGAAGCGCCAGGCGAAGCCGATGTCACGCGAAGCCCGAAGGAATTCACGGTGCTGGTGCGCAATGCCGTCTTCGCCGTCTTGCGCGCCCTCGCACGCAAAGACTACGTCGGGGTCACGAACCTCCTCGTGCCGAGCGAATGGACCCGCGAGCGCATCGAAGCGGTGCTCGCGCCCTTCTGGGCCGAGCACGCGAGCATCCGGCTCGACCCCAAGGCGCGCGCTCCGACCAACACCAAGGTCACACCCGGCCAGGACGAGTCGTGGGCCGTCCAGCAGATTATCTGGGACGAAGAAGAAGCGAACGACTGGGCGCTCGATTTCCGCGTCGATCTCATCCAATCGCGCGCCGAAGCGCGGGCGGTACTGAAGCTCGTCGACATCGTGTCCTGAGCGACCGCCGGACCGCACCGACGCCTCGGCACTACGAGGAGCGATCCCGCTGAGGTTTCGCCACTCGAGTGTCTCGAAATCGTTGCTTTCGGGATAGAGTCGCCCCAGATGAGGGAACGTTGATGTTTCGGCTAAGTAAGGGGAAAGACCCATTCTTCGCGGCGTTCGCGGCCCACGCGAAGGTCACCGTGCGAGCCGCGGAGCTCCTCTTGCAGCTTTTCGAGCGCCCCGGCGACGTCGAGGATCTGAAAAAGCGCATCACGCTCGCCGAGCACGAGGGCGACGAGATCACCCACGCGACGATCTCGCGCTTGCGGAGCCAGTGGATCACGCCGCTCGATCGGCCCGATATTTTGGCGCTGACGACGCGGCTCGACGACGTCCTCGACGCGATCGAATCGATCGCGGAGCGAATCCTCTTGTTCGACATTCGTGACTGCCCGCCGATCGCACTCGAGGCGGCGCGCGTGCTCGGCAAGAGCGTCGTGGCGATGTCCAAGGCCGTCGATTTGCTGCCCGAAGCGCGCCGTCGATCGCCGGAAATTCTCGCCCTCTGCGCGGAAATCAGCGCGCACGAGAGCGCGGCGGACGCGCTCTATCGCACGGCGATCGCCGAGCTCTTCAAGCCGGGGAGCGACCCGCTGCTCGTCATGAAATGGCGCGACATTTACGAACAGCTCGAGACCGTGACCGATCTTTGCGAGGACGTCGCGAACTCCCTCGAAGGCGTCGTCCTGGAGTACGCCTGATGCTCGCGCTCGTCGCGGTCGTTTCCCTCGCTCTCCTCTTCGACTTCGTCAACGGCCTCCACGATTCGGCGAACTCCATCGCCACCATCGTCTCGACACGCGTCTTGAGCCCGCTCGCCGCCGTCGTCTGGGCGGCGTTTTTCAATTTCGTCGCGTTCTTGATCTTCGAAGCGACGGTGGCGAGCAATATCGCGCACGGCGTGTCGGCGAGCGTCGTATCGCTCACGGTGGTGGCCTGCGGGCTCGTCGGCGCGCTCATTTGGGATGTGTTCACGTGGAGGCTCGCGCTGCCGTCGTCGTCGTCGCACGCGTTGCTCGGCGGTTTCGCGGGGGCCGCGGTCGCGAAAGCGGGCTTCGGTTCGCTCGATCTTCACTTCCTCGGCACCACCGCGGCGTTCATCGTGCTCTCGCCGCTCCTCGGTCTCTTTCTCGGCGCGGTGGTCATGCGCTCGCTGATCGCCGGGTTCGGCAAGCGATCGCCTCGCTTCGTCGATCGGACGTTTCGTCGCGGCCAGCTCGTCTCCGCGGCGCTTTACTCGCTCGGGCACGGCGGCAACGACGCGCAAAAGACGATGGGCATCATCACGGCGGCTCTCGTCGCGACCGGCCATGTCGCGAGTGGACATGTCGTGGGCGGACACCAGGGGCCGCACGTGCCGTTGTGGGTCGTCCTCGCCTGTCACGCAGCGATGGCGCTCGGTACGATGACCGGCGGCTGGCGCATCGTCCGGACGCTCGGCATGGGTGTCGCCAAGCTCCAACCCATCGGCGGCTTCGCCGCGGAGACCAGCGGCGCGATCACTTTGTTCCTGGCGACGCGGCTCGGTATCCCGGTGTCGACCACACACACCATCGCCGGCGCGATCATGGGCGTCGGCAGCGTGACGAAGCTCAGCGCGGTTCGCTGGGGCGTCGCCGGACGGATGGTGATGGCCTGGTTGTTCACCATCCCCTGCGCCGCAGCGGTGGCGAGCATGATGTTTCTGATCGCGACGGCTCTCGGCCTCCCGCGATGAACCGCGACGTCGAAGGCACCCCCAAAATAAACGACGGGCGCGTCGATCTTCAGCGCATATCGACGCGCCGGCACTCCGTCGCACGGGTCGTTCGCGCTCGAAGGGTGACGTCGGGTACGGCGCTTGCTAACGACTGGAGCACCATGGACCTCGAACTTTCAGGAAAAGTCGCCGTCGTCACCGCCGCCAGCAAGGGCATCGGGCTCGCTATCGCGAAAATGCTCGCTGATGAAGGAGCCCAAGTGGTGGCCGGCGCCCGCACCGTCGAAGGCCTCGCCGGGTTGAGTGGCGTGACCGCGGTCGCGGTCGATCTGTCGAAACCCGCGGGACCGCCCGAGCTCGTGAATCGCGCGATAAAAGAGCACGGCCGCGTCGATGTGCTGGTGAACAACATGGGCGCGGTGAAGATCCGGCTCGAAGGGTTTCTCGGCACCAGCGACGAGGAATTCGAGTGGGCCATGCAGATGAATTTCTTCTCCGCACTCCGTGCGACCCGCGCGGCCGTCACGCAAATGTTGAAGCAAGGCGGCGGCACGATCGTCAATGTCGCGTCGGTGAACGCCTTCTTCCAGCCCGATGGCGGCACGATCGACTACGGCGCGGCGAAGGCCGCTCTGGTCAATCTGACCAAATCCTTGTCACAAGAGCTCGGCCCCAAGGGGATCCGCATCAACGACGTGTCGCCCGGCCCGGTGAGCACAGATTTGTGGCTCGGCAAGGACGGCGTCGCGCAAACCGTCGCGAAAGCGATGGGCGTCGATGCGAACACCGCGCGCGACCGGATCTTCGCGAGCATCGGCGGCCTGGCCACTGGCCGAATGACGACTCCGGAAGAAGTGGCGACCTTGGTGGTGATGCTCGCCTCGCCGCGCACCGCGAACGTGACGGGGTCGAACTTCGTCATCGACGGCGGCTTGATCAAGACGCTCTGAGCTCTCGACCTGCGCGGCGCAGGATGGGATGCTCGTCGCGCGCATGAAGCCGAAAATCAAGGTGCTGACGCTGGCAGTGAGCGATCTCGAGCGGTCGCTTGCGTTTTATCGGGACGGCCTCGGCTTCCCCACGGACGGCATCGTCGGCGAAGAATCGACGGACGACGCGGTCGTGTTGTTTCCCATGAGCGAAACCCTGATCCTCGCGCTCTCTCCGGTTGCTTCGCTCGCCAGAGATGCGAGGATCACGCCGACGAGCTCGCGACTCGGCGCGGTCGCGATCGGCCACGCGGTAGGCTCCAACGAAGAGGTGGACGCGACGATGAACCGAGCGACGAGCGCCGGAGGCGTCGTCACGGATCCCGCGAAAACGCGTTCCTGGGGTGGTTACTCCGGATTTTTCCACGACCCGGACGGGCACCTCTGGCAGGTCGCGTATCACCCGGAGTGGGACGAGCCTGCCGATTGAGCTTCGACGGCGCCGGCCTTACATCCTTCGTCATGGGACCCGCGGAAGCTCGACACGTCAGCGTCTTCATCGATCGACCCGTGACCGACGTTTACCGATTCGCGTCGGACGTCGGAAACATGGCGAAATGGGCGACGGGCCTCGGCGGCTCCATCGACAAGGTCGACGGCGAGTGGATCGCGAGCGGCCCCATCGGTCGCGTCAAAGTGCGGATGGCAAAACCGAACGCTTTCGGCGTGCTGGATCACGACGTCGTGCTCGAATCGGGAACGACCGTGAAAAACCCGGTGCGCGTGCTCGAGAGCGGCAGCGGAAGCCTCGTCGTCTTCACGCTGTTTCGTCAGCCCGGCGTCTCCGACGACGCCTTCGAAGCGGACGTGAAGTGGGTCGAAAAGGATCTGAACATCCTGAAGAAGCTCCTGGAGAAATGACGGCGGCGGCGCGGCTCTATGTCTTCTTCCGAGCGGACTGCTTCGGTCGCGTTGCGTGGGGCGCGGTTCCGCCGGGCGCTGCGAGACGTTCCGCAGCGTCTCGCGAGCGCGTCATGTACACGGCGTCTTCGGGGTCACCGGCTGAAAAGCCGCAAGCGCCGTAGAACGCGACCGCTCCCGGGTTGTCGGCGACGACCCACAGCTCGACGAGTCGACGTTCGCTCATCCACGCGGAAAGCGCGTCGACGAGGGCGCGACCGATGCCGCGCCGCCGGTAGGCCCCGCGCACGCCGATTTCGTACAGCAGCACCTCGACGTGACCCGTTCGCTTGCGGAGCACGTGCCCGTAGAGGTGCCCGACGACCCGGCCGCCGTCCTCGGCGACGAAGTGCACGACGGCGGGGTCCGCGAGATAAGCGGCCTGGTCTTCCGGCGACGACGGGGTGAGCGTACCGCCGCGATCGTCGATGTCGAAGTCCGCGTCTTCGGCGGCGAGCACGCTCAACACCGATTCATCGCCGGGCCCGAGTTTTCGGAGCGAGACGGCCATTGCCGCATCGTAACAGGGTCGGCTGCGAAAGCGCGCGCGCCTTGAGTTTGGCGTTCTCTATCGAAGACACTGCCGAACTCGAGGCTAGCGCAGGATCGAAAGCACGCTCGCGCGCGTGTCGGTCCAAACGACGTCGGGCGATTTCGGGACGACGTTCGGCGTCGCGCCCATGACGCGGGAGAGCAACGCGGGATCTCGCGCCGCGACGGCCCATTCGACGTGCGAGACGTGTTCGCGGGCGTTCGTCACGGTCTCCACGAAGACGCTCGCGAAGCCATTCGCCGCTGCGCTCCCGCGAACGACGCGATCGACCGCGAGGTATCGATTCGAAACGTTGACGAGGAGAAGCCCGTCGGCGGCGAGCACTCGCGCATAAATGGCGAATGCTTCGCGGGTCACGAGGTGAACCGGCACCGAGTCGCTCGCGAACGCGTCGAGGACCAGGACGTCGAACGCCGCGTCGGGCTCGCGAGACAACGAGAGCCGGCCGTCGCCGACGATGACGTCGACGCTCGCCGCACAATCGGCGAGAAACGTGAAGTCGCGGTGCGCGATGTCGACGACGTTCGGGTCGAGCTCGTAAAAGCGAAGGCGATCGCCGGGCTTGCCGTACGCGGCGATCGTGCCGACACCGAGACCGACCACGCCGATGCGGCGCGGGTGATCCGCGCCGTCGGTCATCACGCGCGCGAGCGCGGTGCCGGGACCGAAGTACATGGTCGGCCTGCGACGGAGCGCCGGATCGCGGAGCTGCATGCCGTGCTGGATGCGACCATGGGTAAGCAATCGGCCGCCTTCCACGTCCACGACGCGAAGCGAGCCGAGAAAGCTCCGGCGCTTTTCGACGACCCTTCCGTCACGCATCGCGGGTGAAAGTCGCACCAACAAACCCACCAAAAGAAGGGGTAGGCAAATGCCGCATCCGAGAAACAGCGTCAGTCGCTGCGGTCGCGTCCAAGGATCTCGCGCGCCGGCTCGCGCGGCGACGACGAGAACGACGAACGTCGCGATCGCGGCGAGCTCGAGCTCGTAGTAGTCGGCGAAGACGAGCGGCGCGACGAAGCTCACGAAGGCGCCGCCGAGCGCGCCGCCGACGGCGATCGTCAAGTAGAAGCTCGTCAAGCGCGCGGGACGCGGGCGATCGTGCGCGAGCTCGCCGTGACAGGCGACGGCCGCGGCCGCGAGGGCGAGCAACGTCGCGCCGATTTGACGATACAAAGCAGTCGCGCCCTGCGAATACGCGTTCGTGGCGAGGCCGAGTGCGCCCAGGATCCACAAGACGAGCACCGGCGCGCGCCACGACGAGCGCCACGCCCCGAACGCGACGATGAACGACCCCAAGTACACGGCGAGCGGCACGACCCAGAGGAGCGGCGTCGCAGCGACGTCGACCGTGATGTGATTCGTCGCGGCGAGGAGCATCACGCTCGGCACGAAGGCGTACGCGAGCCAGCGAGCGCGCTCGGCGAAGGAGGGCGCGTCGCCGAGGTCGTGCAGAACCGGAGACGGCGCTTCGATCGGTGCGCGGAGCGCGCGTACGCAGCTCGGCATCATCGTGACGGCGAAGACGACGAACGCGACGGCCCACGCGCGGAGCTCGACGCCGACGTCCCAGAACGGCTCGACGAGAAAGGGATACCCGAGGAGTCCGACGAGGGCGCCGGCGTTCGAGAGGGCGTAGAGCGGGTGCGCGGGTCGACGTTCGAGAGCGACCCAATGCGAGAGCAGCGGAGTCGTCGCGGCGAGGACGAAAAATGGCGCGCCCGCGCGACGAAGCACGAGCCACGACACGGAAAGCGCGGGGGGCAACGACGAGTCGGTCGCAACCGTGGACGTCGCGAATAGCCCGATGAACGCGGCGACGACGAGCACGCCGAGATGCACCGCGGCTTGCGTCCGTCGCGAATATCGCGCGAGCTGGTTCGCGTACGAGTACGCGACGAGAAGCAAGAGCTGGAACGACGCCACGCACGCCGACCACGTCGCGGGGTTCCCGCCCAAGGTCGGCAAGAGCCACTTGGCGAGCATCGGTTCGACGACGAACAAGAGCGCCGCGCCGACGAATGCGGGCAACGCGACGAACGCGAATCGCGCGCTCGAAGGGGAGCCGGAAGCGCCGTTCGACGCCGCGGTTCGGTCTTCCCCGTCGGGTATTGCCCGCAAATGTCGCACGTTACCGCGACGCGCGGTCGCTCGATACGGAAGAACGCTTCGCCTTGCGAGCGCTCGGGGCGCACCGTAATTTCGCGCGACCCCGCATGCCTCGACCGAATTGGTTCTTCGCGTTTCCCGTCGACGGCGCGTTCGTCCTCGAGCTGCCGCCGGTGCCGACGTCGCTGCGTCGTTTTCACCCCGAAGACGTTCACTTGACGCTCGCGTTCCTCGGCGGGTGCGGCGAAGAAGCCGCGCATCGGGCCCTCGCCGCGCTCGACGCGCGGCTGGCCGAAACGCCGCGGCCGTCGATCCCGGTGTCGCTCGGCGACGTGGTGCCGATGGGCGGTTCGCGTCGTGTGTACACCGCACTGTCGGCGCTCCTCGTCGAAGGTCGCGAAGAGACGACGGCGTGTCTCGCGGCGCTTCGCGACGTGCTCACCGAAACCGCGACGGGCCGACGCGACAAGCGACCCCCGAAACCGCACGTGAGCATCGCGCGACCGCGAAGCCGCGCTACGGTTCTCGATCGCGAAGCGGGTCTCGTCTGGGCTTCGCAGCTCGATCTTCGCCGGGTGGTCGGGACCTTGGATCGCATCGCGCTCTACACGTGGAGCGACGTCCGTCGCGAACGCCTCTTCAAAATCGTCGACGAGCGGCGCCTCGGCTGACGACTCAATCGAGGTCGCGAAGCGCCGTTGGACGCGAGAGCGGCGCGCCGCCGGCCTTGCCGCTGACGAGGCGCTGCGACGGGTAAATGCTGCGATGCCCGGCGAGGAGATACGAGAGCACGCAGACGATCGCGACGTGCGGAAACATCGGCGCGCCGAGCAGTTCGACGGCCATGATCGAGAGGGCGAGCGGCGTATTCGCGGAAGAGGCGAACACGGCCGCGAGCCCCACGCCCGCGCCGAGCTCGAGCGGAATGCCGAGCCCGCGGGCGAGCGCGTTGCCGAGCGCGGCCCCGACGAAGAACAGCGGCGTGACCTCTCCGCCGAGAAACCCCGCGCCGAGCGTCACCGCGGTGAACACGAGCTTCAACAGGAACGCATCGATCGGCAAATGCGGGTCGACGAACGAGCGGACGATCATCGGTACCCCGAGCCCGAGATAGTCGCTGGTGCCGGCGAGCTTCCACATCAGGACGACCGCGAGGCCGCCGAGCGCCATTCGGAGCGGCAGCCGCGGAACGCGCTTTTCTCCGTGTTTTTTGATGAAATGCGTGAGCTCGATGAACGCCGTCGTGACGAGCGCAGCCGCGGCGGCCACGACGACCCACTTCACGAGCAAGAGCGCCGTGAGCGGAACGTGACTCGCCTGCGGGTAGTGCGTGTGCACGATGCCGAGGCCGCGCGTCGTCATATCGCCGACCACCGACGCGACGAGCGCCGGGACCAGCGCGGCGTATTCGATGCGCCCGAGCACCACGAACTCGAGCCCGAACACCGCGCCCGCGATGGGCGTGCCGAACACCGAACCGAACCCACCGGCCACGCCTGCCGCGAGCAATTGCCGGCGAACGTCTTTTTTGACTTTCAAGCGATGTGACAGCCAGTCGGTGAGGCTCGCGCCCATCTGCACTGCGGTGCCCTCGCGACCGGCGCTGCCGCCGAAGACGTGCGTGAGCACCGTGCCGAACAGCACCATCGGCGCCATGCGAAGCGGAATTTCCGGACCTTCGTCGTGAATGGTATCGATGACGAGGTTGTTTCCGGCTTTGATCGACTTACCGAATCGCTCGTAAATCCAGCCGATCGCGAGCCCGGCGAGCGGCAGCGTGTACACGATGCGTTCGTGACCGAGCCGAAACGTGGTCGCTCGCTCGAGCAACCAGAGGAAAAACGCGGACGCCGCGCCGGCGAGGATGCCGACCGCCGTGCCGAGCACGAGCCATTGCACGAGCGCGGCGAGCCGATCGCGCTGAGTCATGGGAGCTCTCGCGCGAGCTCGCGCCGCGGGCTTCGACGTTGGCTTGAAGTGTTCACGTGGCCTCGTTCTCCTGCTGGTTCGCGCCGGAGGGGCTCACGCGAACTCCTACGGCGCCCGATCGGGGCTTCGTAGGAGTCATTGGCGGTCCAAAACCGCGGTTCTCGGCGGACTCCACCGCCATCAATGTTGGGTGGGCACACTTTCGCGGCGTAAACCGACTCTGTCAAGGCCTCTCCGCGGACCCGCTCTCCGATGGTCGGGGACGCGTCGTCATGTAAGAACTATTTGGATGCTCGATGGTGCTTCGACGACCCTGCCGGCGGTTCGTCCGAAGGTCGTCCTCGCGACGTGTTGCTTGAGCCTGCTCATGGTCACGATGGACGTGACGATCGTGAACGTCGCGCTGCCGTCGATCCGGCACGATCTGAACGCGTCGGTCGCGGGGCTGCAGTGGTCGATCGACGGTTACACGGTCGTCGTCGCGAGCTTCTTGTTGCTCGCGGGTTCCACCGCCGATCGAATCGGGCGCAAGCGCACGTTTCAGGCGGGGCTCACCTTGTTCAGTCTCGGGTCGCTGCTGTGCAGCCTCGCACCGACGACCTTGGCGCTCGTGCTGTTTCGCATGGTGCAGGCCCTCGGCGGCGCCATGTTGAACCCCGTCGCGATCTCGATCATCGCCAACACGTTCACCGTTCCGAAAGAGCGCGCGCAGGCGATCGGGATCTGGGGCGCGGTGTTCGGCGTGTCGATGGCAGTCGGGCCACTCGTCGGCGGTGTGCTCACCGAGTCGATCGGATGGCGGTCCATCTTTTGGATCAACCTGCCGATCGGACTCGTCGCGTTTTTGCTGACGGCGCGGTTCATTCCCGAGTCGCGGGCGGAGAAACCGCGTCGCCTCGATCCGGTGGGGCAAGCGTTGATCATCGTCGCGCTCGCGTCGCTGACCTCCGGCGTGATCGACGGGCGACGGATCGGGTGGTCCTCGGCGCCGATCGTCGTGAGCTTCTGCGCGGCGGCCGCGGCCGTGGTGCTGCTGGTCCTCTACGAATCGCGCCGTTTCGAGCCGCTGGTCGACGTGCGGTTTTTCAGGAGCGCACCGTTCGCGGGCGCGACGTTGACGGCCGTGATCGCGTTCGCGGCGTTCAGCGGTTTCTTGTTTCTGAACTCCATCTATCTGCAAGAGTCGCGCGGGCTCCAACCCTCGGCAGCGGGCCTGTGTACGCTCCCCATCGCGTTCGCCACGGTCATCTGCGCGCCGCTCTCGGGCCGTTTGGTCGGCGCGGGCCACGCGCGGTTCACGCTGGTGACCGCGGGTGTGTCCATGGCCGTTGCCGCGCTGCTCCTCACCGATCTCCGCGCCGACACCGATTTACTGCGGTTGATCGTCGCGTATGCCATTTTCGGCGTGGGGCTCGGCATGGTGAACGCACCGATCACGAACACCGCCGTCTCGGGTATGCCGCGAGCACAGGCGGGGCTCGCCGCCGCGGTTGCTTCCACGAGTCGTCAGGTCGGCGCGTCACTCGGCGTCGCGATCGCCGGCACGGTCGCGAGCGGTGGGATCCGCACGGCGTACGATCCGCGCTTCGCGGCGTCGACCCACCCCGTGTGGTGGCTCGTCGTGGGTTATGGCACGGCGATCGCGTTACTCGGCGTGGTGTCGACCGGATCGTGGGCGAAAGCGAGCGCCGAAAAGATCGCTTACTTGCTCGATCCGCCCGACCCGAGCGCGGGGCCTCCGGTGCCCCGAGGGAGCGCGGATCCGCTCGAGGTTGCCGTAGGGCTCGAGTGAGTCCGCGAGGAGCGCGACGACCACCGCTATCTCAGGTAAACGCGGCTGTAATCGATCTCGTACGTGATCGGAAAGCTCGACGCGGGAAGTGAGATGTTCACGTCGGAAATCTGGGTGTGACCCCAACCGAAGTCGAACAAGAACGACATGTCGATCGCCGTTCCGCCTTGGCCGCCCCCGAGCGTCCAGTGGATGCTCCCGGTTTGCACGACGTAGCCGTCGAAGTACACGACGTACGAGTCGTCCTTTTTATAGAGCCAGGTCCAAGTGTGATACCCGGTGAGATCGCGATCCGACGTCGGCACGCCCGCCGTGGTGAGCCCGGTCGGCCAGCTCGAATAATCGATGTTGTCCGAGCCGCCCACGGAGTCGACGTGGAACGCGGCGGGCGGTGGGTAGATGTTCGGCGTGCCGAACGACTCGAGCACGTCCATCTCGGCGCCCTTGTTCCACTGATTGCCGGCGGTCCAAATAGCGAACCAGTAGGCGGCGGCAGCGACCGGCATGCGCGCGCGGGTTTCCCAGAGTAAGTCTTTGTCGAGCAAGGTGCCGCCGTTGGCAAGCGTCCACTTCGCGGTGATGCTGCCGTTGCCGGCGTCGTGCTTCGACACGGTGCACGTCGTTTGAGACGTCGAGAGCGGGCGGACGTATGCCTTCATCGAATCCGCCGTGAATTCACGGGTCGGATGCGCCGGATCTTCGACGGGTTGCATGTCGTTCGGCAGGCCGAGATTCGGCGCGGAGATGGCCGTCGCCGAATTGGCCGCGACGGTGACCGCGCCGTAGTTCGTCCCGTTCGCGATGGTTCCGAATTGGTCGTGGAAATTGAATTCGGAAATCAACGTCGCGCTTTCGGTGATCGTGTCGCTCGTCCCGAAGTCCCAGTTCTTCACGAGGGTGAACGCGGCGCCGCCGACCGTGGAAGCCTCGGTGGGTGCGGGGCCTTGGGCCGGCTTGGTGATGTCGCCGGTGCCGATCGTCTCGGTGCCGCCGGTCGGTGGACTTCCGGCATCGGGTGGATTCGAGACCACGGCGCCGATCGTGAGATGGAGGGTGACGCTCGCGGTGTGATTGAAGGCTTGATTGGGCGGGCTGTCCCAACCCCACACCGTCCACGTCGTCGCGCCGTCCGCGAGCGCCGACGTGTCGACGGTCACCGAAAAGGTACCGTCCGACGCGGGCGCGACGCGCGCGAGGGGCGGCATCTGGTGAGTCGCGTCCCACACTTCGACGTTGAGGAAGCCGGGAGCGCGTCCGCGAACCACGACGGAGACGTTGGAGACCGTCGACTGATCGCTCGGCGCATCGACGACGAGCGTGTAGGTCGGGATGCTCGTCGATGCATCGCCGCCGGTGCTGCTCGCCGTGCCGCCGGTGCTCGCGCCGCCCGTATTTTGGCCGCTCGCGCCTCCCGCGCCGCCGGTGGAGATACCGCCGCCCGACGCGTTCACGCCGCCCGTGCCGGAGAGTCCGCCGTTCGCGAAACCACCGGTGGCCGAAAACCCGCCCGCGCTCGAGCCCCCGCTTCCCGTCGTTCCGCCGGATCCACCGGTTGCCGACGAGCCGCCACAGGTCGGATCGCACCCCGAGCCGTCGACCGCGGTCGCGTCTTTTTTCGAGCACGCAGTGACGAGCCACGCGGCGCTGCAAACAGCGAGCACCGCGCGCGAGAAGCGAATTTGTCGCATGAATTTTCCTGAAGTTCGAGCGAGCGTCGTGTCGTGGGCGAGCACGCGAAACCGGATCGCCTTGTCAGTGGGCGCAGCGCACGATTCGCGTGGCTCAAAAAAAAGAACGTCGGCCCTCCCAGGCGATCAGAGCCCGACGAGGAAGCCTAGCGAAACGCCGAGCGACGGTGCGCCGGCACTGCCCGCGTCGTGTCCGCCGATGACGACGACCGGCCGAGGGTCGAGCGAAAGCACTGCAAAATCGGCGGTGAACGCGGTTCGCGCACCGAGGCGCACCAGGCCCCCGACGCCGAGCGTCGAGAGGAACGACACGACGCTATCGCTCGTCGAATGGTACGGCGCGACGGCGGAGCCCGCGGTGTGCAAATCGAAGGCGCCGACGCCGGCCCAGGCAAAGAAACCGAGGGGCTTCGCGTCCGTTGCGAAACCGACGTCGAGTGACGCGAACTCTTGCCGCACGGTCGCGCTCCCCGCGGTCGCGTCGAGCTCGGGCCCGACGAGCGGCCCCCCGAGCGTCAATCGCAGAAACCACGGTCGCACCGGGCCGTACGCGATGCGAATGGTGGGCCCCACCGCCAGGCTCACGCCGCGCAGCCCATGCAACCCGAGGACGCCGATGCCGAGCGCACCGCCTTGAAATGGGCGCCGCGGTGTCGCCGTTCGCTCGGGGAGTGCCGGTTCGACCCATTCGAGAACATCCGGGGGCGCCACCGGGGCCGGGCTCGACGTCCGCTCGGTCGCCGCGACTTCGAGCAAGCTCGCGCGGAGTAGTTCCATGGCTCGGATCGCGAGCACCGCGGCCGCGTTCGAGGCTCCGCCCACCTCGAGCCGTCGCACGACGGTTTTCCCGGTGACGTGATCGCTGATCCAGATGTCGGCGAAGGCGCCGGCGCCGGCGCGATTGATGGAGACCGTTGCAAAGCTCGATGTTCCCGACGCGGCGTCTTCCACCTCGGCGCGCGAATCGCCCGGAGTTCGCTCGACCTCCACCACTTCGAATCCGGCGTCGATGAGCTCCGCGCGGAGACGCGTGCTCGCTTCGCGGAGAAGCGCGTCCGTCGACGACGTGCGAACGACGGCGACCGTCGAACGCGCGGATTCGGCTCGCGCCGGCATCGCCACGACGACACCGAACGAGGCGACGAGGCCCGCGGCCGCGCCGAACGGTCGATTCATGGACTCGACAGGATCTCCTGGGCGTACGCCGCGTGCGCGCCGTGCGGGAAGCGCTTGACGTATTGAGCGGCGACGCCGTGCGCGGCGTCGCGGTTGCCGGAATTGACGAGCGCCACCAATTTTCGACCGAGGGCTTCGGCCGCGAAAGAACCGCGCGGCGATTCACCGAGGTACGTGTCGTACCAGCCGAGCGCTTCGTCGCGCGAGCCGGCGTCGTCCGCCATGCGTCCGAGCACGAACGCCGCGGCGCGCGCTTGCACCGAGCCCGAAAATCGCGCGCGTTCCGCGAGGAGCCCACGGCGTGCGAGCGCTCGATCGTGGACGTAGCGCGCCGCGTCCGACAACGCCGCGACGTCGGCGAGGGAACCGTGGCCGAGCGTCGCGTCGATGCCGCGCGCTCGTGCCGCGTCGAGCACGCCCTTGAAATCGCCGGACGCGAGCTGCTCCGACCACGTCGGCGACGCGTGCGTGAACGCCGCCGGTTCCGCCGATTCGATCGGCGCGACGTCGGATACGGCCGCCGGCGCGACGGGTGGCGGGGCGCCTTCCGGCGCCGGCGAAACCGCCGCGCTCGGTTCGGGCGCGAAGAGCGAGGACAGCTCGGCGCCTCCGGTGCGCGCGTGCGCGATGAGTCGTTGTCCGGCGTTCACCCGCAGCCCGTCGCCGAAGGACGGCCCGTGCACGATGACGCTGCCGTCGTGGAGCGACAGCTCGAGCCGCTCACCGGCGGTCGACCAACCGACGTCGAACGCCGTCCCCGTCACTTCGATCGAGTACGGCCCCGCCGCGACGCTCCAGTGCGTGCGCGGCCGATGAACGACGCGCGCCCGGAGTAACCCCGTGCCGAGCACGACGCGCGCGCCGTCGGCGGTGACGTCGGCGACGCGCCCTTTGCTTCCCGGGCCGAGCTCGATCTCCGTGCCCTCCGAAAAGTGGAGCGAGAGCGCGCCGCGATCCGGCGCGACGCCGAGCCAATCGCCGTCCGCGACGACGGGCCCCGACACGCGATACTCGAGGAGTCCCGGCTTTCGCATCCAAACGACGCCGGCCATGACGGCGAGACACGCCGCGGCGGCGAGCAACCACCCCCGCGCGCGAGGGGACCGCGACCCCTTGCCGAACGACGCGACGACACGCTCGCGTCCCGCCGCGTTCCCGGCTTCACCGATCGACCCGTCGAGACCGCGCGCGACCGAGGCGAGGCTCGTCGCGGCGTCGTCGTGAGGCATCGGTTCGTCCGCGGTCGTCATGATTGACCTGCTACGTAGGGCGCGAGCAGTGGATCGGCAGCGGCGAGCAGGCAGACGCGCCGCGCCGCGTCCGCGACCCGCCGCTTCGTCGTCGCGAGCGAACAGCCGAGGACGACCGACAGCTCGGCGAGCTCGAGCCCTTCGACGTAGCGAAGGACGAACACGACGCGGCGTTCCGAGCTGACTCGATCGAGCACGCGATAGAGACGAACGAGCGCGGCGCGCGCTTCATGGTCGTGACCTTGCGCGATGTTCTCCGGCTCGGCGATCACGCCGTCGTCGGAGAGCAGGAGCCAGCGCTTCGCACGCCGCCGCCGGAGCTCGCTCTTGGCGACGTGCAACGTGATCCCGATGAGAAAGCTCCGGAGCGCCGCCGGATCGCGGAGCGAGTGCAGATCGCGAAAGAGACGAAGAAACGAATCTTGAACGCCGTCCTCGACGTCGGCCGTCGGCCCCAGCACGCGCCGGAGGATCCGGCGCACCAACGTCGAGTACCGATCCCAGAGCCGCGCCGCAGCTCGCGGCGCGCCGGCGCGCACTCCTGCGACGAGCGCCGCGTCGTCCTCGCGCGGAGCCGCTCCAGGCGACACCACCCTGAGGTGCGCCGGCGGCCGACCTGCGAGACCGGGGCTGCTCGACATGGATCCAAAAAGAATAGGCTCCGGAACGCGGGCTCTCGGCTCAAAAAAGATTCGGCGGGAACGCGGCAAACGACGACCCCGTCATCGCCCGTTCGACGGCGCGCTCCTCGTGGCGACGGCGCCGAGGGTCGCCACGAGGCGTTGGCGCGGGCCAAGCCATTGAAATCGAACACGAAAGGTCGCACACCGAATCCGAAAAATCAGGACGAACGCGCGGTTCGCGGGCGCGATTGACGCGGTCGCCGTCGCGGAGTCGGGTAACGGCGAATGAAAACCGTGCTCGTTCCGCTTCCCTCGTACGGGTTCGACCCGACCGAATCGGCCGTTCCGTGGAGCCGTCTGAAGCGCGCCGGACACGCCATCACGTTCGCGACGCCAAGCGGCGCCGTCGCCGCAGCGGACCGGCGGATGGTCACCGGCGAAGGGTTACCGGTGCTCTTCAAGGCATCGTTGATGGCCGAGCCGAGCGCCGTCGCGCGCTATCGCGAGATGGAAGCGTCCGCGGAGTTCCAGCATCCGATCGACTACGCGTCGCTCGAACGGACGTCGTTCGACGTGCTCTTGCTCCCTGGTGGGCACGACAAGGGCATGCGCGAGTATCTCGAAGCTCCGGCGCTGCAAGCGACCGTGGCGCGGTCCTTTTCGGAGGGGAAGGTCGTGGCTGCGATTTGTCATGGCACCTTGCTCGCCGCGCGGTCCCAAAGTGGGGACCATTCCGTTTTGTGGGGACGCAAAACGACGGGGCTCACGCGACGGCAAGAGCTCGTCGCGTTCTGGCTCACGCGCGCGACGCTCGGCGATTACTACCGCACCTACGACGTGCCGATGGCCGACGAGCTCGTCTCGTATCTTCGCTCGCCCGAAGACTACGACGCGGGTCCCGGCTATCCGATCCCCCTCGCGCGCGATAGCGAATCGCACCTCGAGCGCGGCTT